>JAUWCW010000259.1 GCA_030609125.1 Candidatus Rokuibacteriota bacterium | reverse complement strand
CCCCTCGTTCAGTACATACGCTACGCCAAGGGTCAGATCGTGGCGAACCGCAGGAAAGCACAGGCCAGGGAAGAAACGGCCAAGAGCGCATAGCTATGGAAGAGAAACCGAAACAGACCCCCGGGAGTGAAGGACCTTCGGCGGAAGTGAAGCCGACGAAGCCTTCCATCATTAAGCCGCCGGAGTACGAGGTCGCCTCCTCGCCCCACCAGCACTCGGGGGACTCGGTCTCCTCCATCATGTGGACGGTCTTCGCCGCTCTCCTGCCGGCCGCCGCCGTCGGTGTCTTCTACTTCGGCATCCCGTGCCTGATCGTCCTGGCGGTCTCGGTCCTGGGCTGCATGGCGGTGGAGGCGGTCTGCCAGAAGATTATGAAACAGGAAGTGACCGTTGCCGACGGCAGCGCGGCCCTGACGGGTCTTCTCGTGGGCATGAACGTTCCGCCCTCCTCGCCGCCCTGGATGGTGCTCGTGGGCTGTTTCGTGGCCGTTTACATCGCCAAGCAGGTCTTCGGGGGGCTGGGATACAACCCCTTCAACCCGGCCCTCGTCGCCCGGGTCTTCCTCCTCATATCCTTCCCGGTGCAGATGACCGCCTGGACGGATCCGGCGCCCTTCTTCCACCTGGGCGCCGACGCCGTCTCGCAGGCCACGCCTCTCGGCGCGGTGAAAATGGAGCTCATGACGAAGGGAACGGCCCTGGCGGCGGAGAGTTTCAACGCCTTCGACGCTCTCATCGGGGGAATCCCGGGCAGCGCCGGCGAGACCTCTGCCCTGATGCTCCTTCTGGGAGGTATCTTTCTCATGATGAGGAGGATCATCACCTGGCACATCCCCGCCGCCTTCGTGGGAACGGTCGTCCTCATCTCCGGGCTCTGCCACAGCATCGATCCCACCGTATATCCCGGCCCCACTTTCCAGCTTCTTACGGGCGGGTTGATCATCGGCGCCTTTTTCATGGCCACCGACTATGTCACGTCTCCCGTCTCCCCCAGGGGGATGCTCATCTTCGGTGCGGGCTGCGGCTTTCTGACGATCGCCATCCGCTACTGGGGCGGCTATCCCGAGGGTGTTTCCTTCGCGATCCTTCTGATGAACATGTGCGTTCCCCTCATCGACACGTACACCCAGCCGAGGGTCTTCGGAGAGGTTAAGAGCCGTGCGTGAGATCCTGAAGTTCGGACTCCTCCTCGGCCTGGTCTGCGCCGTATCGGCGGTGACCCTGTCGGCCGTCTTCTCCAAGGTCGATCCCCTGATCAAGGAGAACGAGAGGCTCGAGGCGATCAAAAAGCGCAAAGCTGTTCTCCCCGAGGCGGCTCTCTTCGAACCCGTCGAGAAGGACGGGCGGACGGTTCACGTCGGGCTCGACGAGAGTGGAACGCCCGTCGGCACCGCCATGGCCGAGGCCCCGCGCGGCTATGCGGGGCCGATCAGGATGACGATCGGCATCGTCGGCGCCGGCCCCGAAGCCCGGCTCTCCGGCGTCGCCATCTCGAAGCTCGACCAGTCCGAAACACCCGGTCTCGGCGTCAAGATAACGCGCCCCGCCTTTCTCGACATGTTCAAGGGTCTTGCCGTCGAGGAAGTCGGGCTGAAAGCCGAGGGCGGCCGGATCGACGCCATCACGGCGGCCACCATCTCGAGCCGGGCCGTGGTCATCGGCGTGCGTGACGGGATGACGTGGTACGCGAGGAACTTTCCCGACGGCCCGGAAGTCCCCGCCGGTGCGGGTGAGACCGGGGAAGAGAGCGGCGCGCCGCCGGCAGGCGCGGGAGGCGTGGAATAATGGCCAGGGTGAAGAGGGAAAAGACGCTCGGCCAGATCTTCATGAACGGGATCGTCGAGGAAAACCCGATCCTCGTCCTGATGATCGGTCTCTGCCCGCTGCTGGCGGTGTCGGGGACGGCCAACGACGCCTTCGGCATGGGCGTGGCCACGATCTTCGTCCTCGTCTGCTCGAATCTTCTCGTCTCGCTCGTCAGGAACTTCATACCGCCCCAGATCCGCATCCCCATCTTCATCGTCATCATCTCCAGCTTCGTCACCGTCGTCGACCTGACGATGCACGGCTTCCAGCCCGAGCTCTACAAGAACCTCGGCATCTTCGTCCCCCTCATCGTCGTCAACTGCATGATCCTCGGCCGCTCCGAGGCTTTCGCCTTCCGTCACGGCCCGGTCAGGGCGCTTGTCGACGGCCTTGGCATGGGGATCGGCTTCATCCTCGTCATTACCACCCTGGGGGCGATCCGCGAGATCCTCGGCAACGGCACGATCACGCTCTTCAACACCGAACTCCTCAACCTCGGCGAGAACTACAAGCCGGCGCTGCTCTTCATCATGCCGCCGGGCGGCTTCCTCACGATCGGCTTTCTCATGGCTCTGAAGAAGAAGCTCTCGAAGGCGGCATAGGAGGAAACGATGGTTCACAACGACATGAATTTCTTCCTCATCTTCCTCAGCGCCATGCTGGTCAACAACGTCATCCTCATCCGCTTCCTCTCCCTCTGCCCCTTCTTCGGCGTCTCGAACAAGATCGAGACCTCCCTCGGCATGGGGATGGCCGTTCTCTTCGTCATGGTCAACGCCTCCATGGTGACGTGGCTCGTCTTCAATTTCCTCCTGGTGCCCTTTGACCTGCAGTACCTCAGGACCGTGGCCTTCATCCTCATCATCGCATCGCTGGTGCAGTTCACGGAGATGTACGTGCGCAAGAACTTTCCGCCCCTCTACCAGGCCCTCGGCATCTACCTCCCCCTCATCACGACCAACTGCGCCATCCTCGGCGTGGCGCTGCTGAACGTCGATTACAGCCTCGGCTTCACCAAGACGATCATCTTTACCATCGGCTCGGCCTTCGGCTTCACCCTCTCCATCGTCCTCTTCGCGTCCCTGCGCGAGCGGATCGTCCTGGCGCCGGTGCCGAAAGCTTTTGCCGGTTATCCGATCGCCTTCATCACGGCCAGCCTCATGTCGCTGGCCTTCATGGGATTCTCACACCTGCTGGGGCTGTAGACGATGGGTACGGGTCTCATAATCGGGCTGCTCACTCTCGGAGGGCTGGGCTTGCTCCTCGGCCTCGGGCTGGCCTTCTCCAACAAGTGGCTGCACGTGAAAATCGATCCGAAGATTATTGCCGTCAACGAGGTCCTCCCCGGCACGAACTGCGGCGCTTGCGGTTTCCCCGGCTGTGAGGGCGCCGCCGTGGCGGTCGTCAAGGGCGCGGCGGAAGTTACCGTCTGTGTCGCCGGCGGGCAGGAGACCGCCGACGACGTCGCCGACGTCATGGGCGTGGAGGCCGGAGACGTGCAGAAGGTCGTCGCCCTGGTCTTCTGCCAGGGGGGAGAGGGCAAGGGGGTCACGAAGTACATTTACCGCGGAGTGGAAGACTGCCACGCGGCGATACTCGTCGCCGGCGGCCCCAAGGCCTGCTCCTCGGCCTGCGTGGGCTTCGGCAACTGCACCCTCGTCTGCCCCTACGGCGCGATTGTGATGGGGCAGGACCGGATTACCGTCGTCGATCCGAAGCTCTGCACGGGCTGCGGACTCTGCGTCGCCGAGTGTCCCCGGAAGGTCATACACCTCGTCCCTGACGACAGGCGCGTCCACATACTCTGTTCCTCCCATGAAAAGGGACCGGCGGTGAAGAAGGTCTGCACCGTGGGCTGCATCGCCTGCAAGCTCTGCGAAAAGAACTGCCCCCAGAAGGCCCCCAAGGTGGAGAACTTCC
>JAUWCW010000262.1 GCA_030609125.1 Candidatus Rokuibacteriota bacterium | reverse complement strand
TTTATCACGGCCAGGGCTGCTCGAACTGCGGCAACTCGGGATACAAGGGCAGGGTCGCCCTCTATGAAGTCATGATGATCACCGACAGCGTCCGGGAGCTCATTCTGCAGGGAGCGAGCAACGCCGAGATCAAGGCCGCCGCCATGGAGGGAGGCATGCTCACCCTCCGCCGGAGCGGCCTGGAAAAGGTCAAGGAAGGGATGACCACGCTGGAAGAGGTCGTCAGGGTGACGTTTGCCGACTGAGCACGCTTTTGCTACACTACGGGCGATTTGCGAGGTGCTGATGCCGCATGAGAGTGGGCCGCACCGGGAAGAAGGAAACGAACGGACCGAAGACCGTCCGGAGACGGACGACAGCCTGAGCGGAGGAGATCACGGATGTTGAGCCTGCACGAGCTTCTCAAGGAGATGATCGAAAAGAAGGCCTCCGACCTGCATATCACGACCGGCACCGCCCCCCAACTGCGCATAGACGGACAGCTGCGACCGATTCAGGGAATCGAGCCGATGGGGGCGGCGGAAACCAAACGCCTCTGTTACAGCATTCTCACCGATGCGCAGAAGTACAAGTTCGAGGAGGACGATGAGCTCGACCTCTCCTTCGGCGTCAAGGGGCTCTCCCGCTTCAGGGCGAACATCTTCATGCAGAGGGGGGCCGTGGCCGCCGCCATCCGGACGATCCCTTTCAAGATCCTGACCTTCGAGGAGCTGGGACTGCCCCGGGTGGTCACCACGCTCTGCGAAAAGCCGAAGGGCCTGCTTCTCGTGACGGGACCTACCGGAAGCGGCAAATCGACGACCCTGGCGGCCATGATCGACAAGATCAACACCGAGCGGCACTCCCACATCGTGACCGTCGAAGACCCCATAGAATACCTGCACCATCACAAGAACTGCGTCATCAACCAGCGGGAGGTCTACGCCGACACCCAGAGCTTCAAAAAGGCCCTCAAGTACGTCCTCCGCCAGGATCCCGACATCGTCCTCATCGGGGAGATGCGGGACCTGGAGACGATGGAGGCTGCCCTGACCGTGGCCGAGACGGGGCACCTCTGCTTCGCCACGCTGCACACGAATTCCGCCGTCCAGAGCATCAACCGCATCATCGACGTCTTCCCTCCCCACCAGCAGTCCCAGGTGAGGGCCCAGCTCTCGTTCGTTCTCGAAGGAGTGGTGACCCAGCAGCTGGTGCCGCGCGCCACGGGCCACGGGCGGGCGCTCGTTCTGGAGGTCATGGTCCCGAACCCGGCCATCCGGAACCTCATCAGGGAAGACAAGGTGCACCAGATATACGGCGTCATGCAGGCCGGGCAGGCCCGGTACGGCATGCAGACCATGAACCAGTCACTCTTCTCCCTCTACCAGCGGCGCGTCATCAGCCGTGAAGAGTGCGTCGGCAGATCGCCGGACCTCGATGAGCTCATGCAGATGATGAACCGGGACGCGCCCGCCGGTTCCAAGCAGGCGCCCCCCCGGCGCCACCCCACACGATGACGGGTTTTGTGACCAATGTCACTGCCTGTCGCCCCGGCAGGATGAAGAATATGAGCAGGGGCAGGAAAAGGAGGTAGGGAATGCCGGTTTTCAAATGGGCAGGGAAGAACCGGGCGGGCCAAAGCCAGAAGGGTGCAATTGAAGCTCCGGACAAGAAGGCGGCCTTCGCTTCCCTCCGCCGGCAGGGTATCGCCGCCACCAGCGTCAGGGCCCGGCCTCAGGACATCGAGCTGAAAATACCGGGCCTGAGTCCGGGGGTTAAGGAAAAGGACCTGGTCACCTTCACCCGCCAGTTTGCCACCATGATCGACGCCGGTCTTCCCCTCGTGCAGTGCCTCGAGATCCTCGGCGGCCAGACCGACAACAAGACCTTCGGCAACATCATCAAGAAGGTCCAGGCGGATGTCGAGGGGGGGTCGACGTTCGCCGACGCTCTCAAGAAGCACCCGAAGGCCTTCCCCGACCTCTACTGCAACATGGTGGCCGCCGGTGAGGCGGGGGGTATTCTCGACACGATTCTGAACCGTCTGGCGACCTACATCGAAAAGAGCATGAACCTGAAGAAGAAGGTCAAGAGCGCCATGACCTATCCCATCGTCATTCTCCTCGTCGCCTTCGGCGTCGTGGCCCTGCTGCTGATCTTCGTCATTCCCACCTTCGAGAAGATGTTCACCGACTTCGGGGGCGTTCTTCCCGCGCCGACCAGGCTGATCATCGATCTCAGCCAGTGGATGCAGCGCTTCTGGTGGGTCGTGGTCGGCGGGGTGACGCTTGCCGTCATCGCCATGAAGCGCTTCCGCAAGACCGAGCAGGGCCTGCGGCTCACCGACGGACTCGCCCTGCGCCTGCCCGTGGTGGGCATACTTGTCCGCAAGGTGGCGGTGGCCAAGTTCTCCAGGACCCTGAGCACCCTGATCTCCAGCGGTGTTCCGATCCTCGAGGGTCTCGACATCGTCGCCAAGACGGCGGGGAACAAGGTCGTGGAACTCGCCATCCTCCAGACCCGTGCGGCGATCGCCGAAGGAAAGACGATCGCCGAGCCCCTGGCCCAGACCAAGGTCTTTCCGCCCATGGTGGTCCAGATGATCGGCGTCGGTGAGTCGGCGGGGGCACTGGACAGCATGCTCAGCAAGATCGCGGACTTCTACGACGAGGAGGTAGATCAGGCGGTGGATACCCTGTCGGCCCTGCTCGAGCCGTTCATCATGGTCTTCCTCGGAGTTGTGATCGGGTACATTGTCGTCGCCATGTACCTCCCCGTATTCAAGCTGGCGGGAACGATCGGGTAGGGCCGGGCCGGGCCCTGCCCCGGATGCGTCATGGATTGGATGAGCAGCGACGGCCGGGACTTTCCCGAGAGGATCAAGTGGTTGATGATCCTCCGGGTGGTGGTCGTCACCTTCATGCTCGGCTTCACCGTCCTGCTCCAGCTGCGCGAGGGAACGGAATTCTTCTCCACCCCCATGCGCAGCCTCTACCTCTTCATCGGGTTCTTCTATTTCCTCACCATCGCCTACAGCATCGCCTTCCACCTGGGGGCGGGAGGATCGCGCTTTGCCTTATTGCAGGTCGGTGTCGACCTCGTCCTTATCTCGGGTATCGTTCTCGTCACGGGAGGGACGGAGAGCCTCTTCTCCATCACCTACTTCCTGGTCATCATCGGCGCGAGCACGCTCTTTTACCGCCGGGGAGGACTGACCGCCGCCGCCGCCGGTTCCTTGCTGTACGCCGCCGCCGTCTGGGCCCCTCTTTCGCCCTCCGTGGCGGCCCTTGTCGGCCTTGAACAGAGCTATCTCAACGTGAGCGCCACCTACGTGAGCTACCGGATCCTGCTGAACGTCTTCGGCTTCTTTCTCGTGGCGGCCCTCTCCAGCTCCCTCGCCGAATCCCTCCGGCGGGCGGGGGAGGAACTGAACGTCAAGAGCAGCCACCTGGCGGAGCTCGAGACGCGGAACGAGAACATTCTTCAGAGCATCTCCAGCGGGCTCATCACGACCGATCTGGAAGGGAAGATCAACTACATCAACCGCACGGCGGAGCGGATAGCCGGGATCGGGGCGGAGGGCGCCCTGGGCGAGCACATCCTCCAGGTTTTCCAGCTCAAGGACGACTGGAGCCCGTACGGCAACCTGCAGTGCATAGAGAGCCTTCCCCTGCGCGTGGAAGGCTGGGTCCGGGGGGGGGCGGAAGAGCAGTTTCTGGGCCTCACCT
>JAUWCW010000056.1 GCA_030609125.1 Candidatus Rokuibacteriota bacterium | reverse complement strand
GCGAGCCTCTTCCGCAGCCTTGACGGCGCCGGTTACCGCTGTCTCGAGGTTGGAGCTGTCCGCATGGTCCGTAATGGCGATGTAGCGATAGCCGATGCACGCCGCCCGCCTGACGAGCTCTGCCGGAACCAGCTCGCCGTCGCTGAATAAGGTGTGGGTGTGCAGATCAATCATAATAGGGCAGGAAGTATATCACAGAGAGGGGGCATTCCCATACCCGCTCTTTCCTTTCATGGTGCCCCCGGCAGGACTCGAACCTGCGGCCTACAGATTAGGAATCTGCCGCTCTATCCACCTGAGCTACGAGGGCTCCTATTTCATTCATGATCGGGCCGTCTTCGCCCGATCCTCAATCGTCGAATCCTCGAAATAGACGACTATTACTCCGGTTCTCCTCAATCACTCCCATCCTCTCTCAGAAGCTCATCAGGGAGAAGACTTTTTTGTGGAGCTTTTCCCGGCCTTTGAGGAACTCCAGTTCCACCAGGAAGGCGCACTCCACGATTTCGCCGTCGAACTTGTCCACGAGGTCCACGGCGGCCTTCATGGTCCCTCCCGTGGCCAGAAGGTCGTCGGCGATGACAACCTTCTGCCCGGGCTTGATGGCATCCTGGTGGATCTCGAGCTGGTCCGTGCCGTATTCCAGCTCGTAGATCGTGTGGTGCGTCTTGTACGGCAGTTTCCCCGGCTTGCGGATGAGGATGACCCCCGCCCCGAGCCGGTAGGCGAGAGCCGCACCGATGATGAATCCCCGGGCCTCCACCCCCACGACCATGTCGATGCCCTGCCCCTCGTAGCGCTCCGCCATCATATCCACCATCCGGCGGAAGGAGACTGGATCGCTGAGAAGAGGCGTCAGGTCTTTGAAAAGTATGCCCTTCTTGGGAAAGTCGGGGATGTCGCGAATCATGCTTTTCAGGGTTTCAACCAACTTTGGCTCTCCTTTCCGGTTTCTCCCGCTTTGACGCCTGCCCCGGCCGCGGCGGCGGCGATCGCCTCGGACGCCGTCTCGGCAACGATGACGGCAGGATCGGGCCGCCACGATTCCAGGGATACGACGGGCTTTTTCATCTTCAGTCCCAGCGCCATTTCGGAGAGCGTGCCGTACCCGCCGCCGACGGCGATGAGAACATCCGCGGACTGGGCAATGATCGCGTTGCGCCCGTGCCCCATGTTCGTGGCGAGAGCGACAGTGAGGTGCGGATTCCCTCCGTCTGGTGAGGGGCCGGGCAGAATACCCACCACGAGACCCCCCGCCTTCGTCGCCCCCTCACTGGCGGCTTCCATCACTCCTCCGAGTCCTCCGCAGACGACGATCCAGCCTCTGCGGGCCGCCAGATTCCCGACCTCCCGGGCCAGGGCCCGCAGTCTCTCATCGGCGGTTCCCGCGCCGATAATGCCGACCTGCACGGTCATCGCTCCCCCCTTTACGCTCCCGTCCGATTCCTTCCTCGATGCCGTCGGACCGCTTTTCCCCGTCGGCGGGCCCGCGGGGTTGCAGGAAGCGTGAACGGCGGAAAAGTGGTCGGGATGACTGGATTTGAACCAGCGGCCCCCAGTTCCCGAAACTGGTGCGCTACCAGGCTGCGCTACATCCCGACTTTCGACAAACTCTCTTCCAGTTTATGAATTTCCGGATCCTCATCGAGAATCTCGAGGGAATGTTCTACCACAATTGGATCAAATTGTGTACCCGAGCAGCGCCGCAGTTCGGCAATGGCTTCCTTCCGCGGGAGGGGGTTCCGGTAGGGTCGGACTGTTCTCATCGCATCGTAGGCGTCCGCTACGGCCGGGACACGCGCCTCCGGGGCCATTTTCGAACCGTCCAGTCCCAGAGGATACCCTTTGCCGTCATAGCGTTCGTGGTGCTGGCTGACGACGGGCAGAACGTCCTTCAGGAACGCTATGGGGCTGATGATGCGCTCGCCGATCAGGGGGTGGTTCTTGATCAGCGTGAACTCCTCCTGGGTGAGCCTCCCCGGCTTCTGGATGATGTTGACGTTTATGCCGATCTTGCCGACGTCGTGAAGAACCCCTCCGTACCGGATGGCCTGCACCTGCCTGGACGAGAACCCCATTTTCTCCGCTATCTTAACGCTGAAGGTGGTAACCCTCTCCGAATGGCCCCGTGTGTAGGGGTCCTTTTCTTCGACCGCCTGCACGAGAGCCTTGATGGTGTCGAAGTAACTCTTCTGCACCTGACGGTAGAGGTTGGCGTTTTCGATGGCGACGGCAGCCTGGTTGGCGATGGACTGCAGCATCTGCAGGTCCTCCTCGTTGAAACTTTCCGCCCCCTTCTTGTTGGTAAGCTCGATTACCCCGAGAAGCTTGTCCTTGATCTTGATGGGAGCGCTGATCACCGAACGCCTGGTGAAGCCGTAGCGGCTTTCGCTCTTGATTCCCCCAGAGCGGTCGACGGCGGGTATGAGCAGAGGCTGCCCCGTCTTGGCTACCATCCCCGAAACGCTCTCGCCCGGGCTGACGGTGCGGCTGGGGTCAAAACCCTCGCTCATCCCCGTCCAGGACCTCATCTGGAGCTTTTCGCCCTGTTCGTCCATGATCATCATATAGCCGATCTCGGACCGGAGCCCCTTGGCGGATATGTTAATCAGGAGCTTGGCAACATTGTCGAGATCGAGCTCCGAGCTCAGCGCAACCCCAACCCTGTTCAGGGCTGAAATGTTCTTCACGGCGCTCTCAAGGCGTTCGTTTTTTTCTTCCAGCTGCCTGGCGAGAGTGTTGATCCTTCTGTTGGCCTCGTCCAGCCTCTCCACCCTCTCGCTGAGCTGCCTGTTCATCCTCTCCAGCTCGTCCTGGTGATCCCTGTCGCGCTGCAGGAGCACAACTTCCTTTTCCTTTTGCGTCTCGCGCTCGTGAAGATCCTTGATGGTCCCGATGAGCTCTTCGAAATGCATGCTCAGAATTCCAAGCTCGTCGGGCCTCGCCGGGGGAGCCGCACGCGAGCTCTCCAGGTTCCCCTCACCCACCTGGCGGAAGCGCTCCATCAGCACCTCGATGGGACGATTCACGTTTCTTGAGAAAAACCGGGCATTGACGACAAAGAGCACTATGAGCAGGATAGAGACGAGCCCCAGGAAAAGGTACCTGTTGGTCAGAATGAGCTCTTCGGGACCTTCGAGGGAAAGCCGCATGGCGACGGCGCCCAGCACCGCCCGGGCCGGGGGATGGCATGCGTGGCATGTCCGCCGGTTCGGTATGGGGCTGAAGCGGTATATCTCCCCCGGTTCCCCATCTTCGCCCTTCACCGCCTTCCACCCATCTTTCTCCTGAATGCCCGCGAAGGAGGTGTGTCTGAGGTTTCTTCCCTCGAGCTCGGGACTGGATGAGTAAACGATTGTCCCCTCCGGGTCGGAGATGAGCACCTCCAGGATCTCTACGTGGTCGACGATGTCTTTCAGGGTGAGCCTGATCCCCTCCCTGTTGTCGCTCATCATGTTCTGGACGAGTCCAAGCTGTATCGTGTCCGCCACGAGTTCGGAATGGGAGGCGGCTTGCCCGATGACCTGGCGGGCGAGGAAGCGTGAGTAGAAAAAGGCGAACAACCCCATGAAGCTGATGAGCGATACGGCAAGAAAGACAAAGACTTTCCACTGCAGCCGGCTCGCGGGTCCGGTTGTCATGGCTGCCCCGCCGGCTGGAAGGCCTGCACCCGGTTGCGCCCCTGCCTCTTGGCCTGGTAAAGCGTCGTGTCCGGCGAGTGAAAATCTATGAGGACGACTTCCGGCTCTTCCCGCCTGACAAGGGCAAGGCACGTTTCCCCGCTTCGGGCCTGGAAGACCTGGTACCCTTCGCGTGAAAGGATGGCGGTGAGGAGTGACAGAATCCTGTCCTTTCCGGCTTCGGAGCGCGCGCTCCCGAGCGCCCCTCCGAACCCGGTGCAATTATAGGCAAACTTTTGCGGTGAGCCAACCGTTTCTTTCACTTCCCCCGCTTTTAGAGCTCCTCCTCCTTCCACCCTGAATGGCCGATAAGAGGCACGAAGACACATCCTCCCAGGTCCTCCACGTTCTTCCTGTCCCCATCACGTGTCACCCGTTTGAGCACCTGGTGGCGACGGGTGCCGACGGGGATGACGAGCCTTCCCCCGTCTGCGAGCTGCTCCACGAGTTCCGCGGGGATCTCGGGGGAACCGGCGGTGACAAGAATGGCATCGTAGGGGGCGGAGTCCTTCCAGCCCAGGGTTCCGTCGGAAAGGTGGCAGGCGACTCTGTGATAGCCGAGCTCCTCCAGGAGCCGGCGGGTTTTTTTGACCAGGGAGCTGATGCGCTCCACCGTGACCACCCTCTCCGCTATTTCGGCGAGAACGGCCGTCTGGTAACCCGACCCGGTCCCTATCTCGAGTACCCTCTCGACTCCCGTCAACCTGAGAGAACTCGTCATGAGGGCGACGATGTACGGCTGCGATATCGTCTGTCCGCTGCCGATGGGGAGCGGGAAGTCCCCGTAGGCCTGGTCCTGGAAAGCCTCTTCCACGAACAGGTGCCTGGGAACCGACGACATGGCGCGGATAACGGCAGGGTCACGTATGCCGCGGCGGATGATCTGGGTTTCGACCATCCTTTTTCTGGCAAGATGGAAGTCTGTCATCGACGACCGCTTACGGTGGAAAAATTGGTCGGGGCGAGAGGATTTGAACCTCCGACCACCTGAACCCCATTCAGGTACGCTACCAGACTGCGCTACGCCCCGTTTACCGAACCTTCGCGGCTCAGAAACCGCGCCCCGCCTGCAAGACGGATCACCTCAGGGCCTTTTCCAAAGCGACGAGCTCTTCACGGATCCTGTCGACCGCTTCCTTGACATGAGATGTGGCAAAACCGAGTTCCATCTGCTGCCCCCCCCGGGACCGGCTTTCCTCCGAGAGGTGTTTCTTGGCGCCAGCGATGGTAAATTTCTTCTTGTACAACAGGTTCTTGATATCCAGAACCGTCTCTATTTCCCTGCGGCGGTAGATCCTCTGCCCCGCCTTGTTCTTGATCGGCTTGAGGAGCTTGAATTCGGATTCCCAGTAGCGGAGCACGTAGGGCTTCACGCCGGTGATCCGGCCTACTTCACCGATTCTGAAGAACATTTTGTCGGGGATCTTAACCATGGTCTTCCGGAAGGGAATGGCCTCGCAACAGAGGGCTCCTCCCGATACGCCTCTACGGCTGGTTGACCGCCTTGCGGAGAATCTGGCTCGGCCTGAAGGTGACGACCCGGCGCCGGGAGATTTCTATCTCCTCGCCGGTCTTCGGATTCCGCCCTTTTCGCGCAACTTTCTGCCGCACAACGAAATTTCCGAATCCGGCCAGCTTTATCTTATGCCCCTTCTCCAGATTTTCCTTCAGGGTTTCGAGGACCACCTCAACTATGTGGGAGGTCTCTTTCTTTGAAAGTCCGATCTTTTCGTAAAGGGCGTTCACAATGTCGGCTTTCGTCATGAGATTTCCTCCTAACGCTGGCTATCTGCTCCGGATATTTGTTGGCAGTGTAGACGCGCAAATCGACAAAGTCAAGGATAAACTACGCTTTTTTCTCCTCTTCCTTCTGCCTGGAGGCAGCGATGATCTTCTCACTCACCTGGGCAGGCACCTCATCATAGTGGGCCAGTTCCATGGTGAACTGCCCGCGGCCCCCGGTCATGGCCGTCAGCTCCGTGGCGTACCGCAGGCTTTCCGCGAGGGGGACGTTGGCCTTGACGATCTGGCGCCCGCCGGCGATGTCAACTCCCGCCACGCGTCCCCGGCGGGAATTGAGGTCACCCATCACATCTCCGACACAATCTTCGGGAACGACGATCTCCAGGGCCATGATCGGTTCGAGAAGCTTCGGACCCGCCCCCTCTACGGCCATCTTGAATGCTTCCCGCCCGGCGATCTGAAAGGCTATGTCCTTGGAATCAACGGGATGTTGCTTGCCGTCGTAGACCACGGCCTTGACGTCGACCACAGGGTAGCCGGCTATGACGCCCTTTTTGAGAACCTGCCGGATTCCCTTTTCAATGGAGGTCTGAAACCCCTTGGAAATCGCACCCCCGAAGACCTCCCAGCCGTACTCGAAGCCCCCTCCCCGCTCCAGGGGCTCCACACGCAGGTAAACCTCCGCGAACTGTCCGGCCCCTCCGGTCTGTTTCTTGTGCCTGTACTGGGACTTGAAAGGCTTGCTGATCGTTTCGCGGTAGGGAACCTTCGGCTCCTTGGTGATGACTTCGACCCCCATCTTCTTCAGGCGCCCGACGACGATCTCGATGTGCTGCTGCCCCATGGTGGAGATCAGCATCTCCTGTGTCTGGGGGTCCAGGCTTACTTTCAGGCCCGTGTCGGCATCCTTCAGTCGCGAGAGGGCCGTGGAAAGCTTGTCCTCGTCTCCCTTGGACTTGGGCTCCACCGCCACCGAGATCACAGGCTTGGGGAAGTTGATGTCGGGGAGGATAAAAGTCTGCTTCTCGTCGCAGATCGAATCGCCCGTCGCCGTTTCCTTGAGTTTCGTCATGGCGCCGAAATCGCCGGCCGTCACCTCCGGCACGGCCTTCACGTTCTTGCCCAGAACCTGGGCGAGCTGCCCAAACCGCTCCTTGGTCCCCCTGCTGCCGTTGAATACCTGGTCCCCGTGAACCTTCCCGGAAAAAACGCGAAAGAGAGAGATCTTTCCCGCGTAGGGATCGACCACCGTCTTGAAGACGAGGGCCGACAGCGGAGCGCTCTCGCTGGCTGCCCTCTCCTGCACCTCTTCGCTGCCCTGGGGGCTTCCCGTAACCGCCGGTCTATCGGCGGGTGAGGGAAGGTAGTCGAAGATGACGTCCATCAGGGACGCCGTGCCCCAGTTCTTCACTGAAACGGTGAAGACCGCGGGGACGATCTTCCCCTCGAGAACCCCCTTGCGAAGCGCTGCGCGCAACTCCTCGTCTCCCGGTGCTTCGCCTTCGAGGTACTTTTCCAGCAGATCATCGTCGCTCTCGGCGACGTTTTCGACAAGCGATTCACGCGCCGCCTGCACCTCGTCCTTCAGTTCTTCCGGTATCTCCACGGTCTTTTCCTTGCCGCTGCCGTCGGCGGCGAAGGTGTGGGCTGTCATTCCCAGTAGGTCCACCACTCCGCTGAAGGAGCTCTCCTTCCCCATGGGCCACTGAAGCGGCACGGGCTTGACGCCTATGATGGATTCGAAATCGTCCATAACTTTCTGAAAATCGGCGCGCTCCTTGTCCATTTCGCTGATGACAACGACCGTGGGCAGACTGTTTTCCCTGGCATGCTTCCAGACGGTCTCGGTCTCGAACTTGATGCCGTCAACCGCGCTGACGACAGTGAGCGCTCCGTCCACCACCCGGCACGCTGCCAGGGTGTCGTTCAGGAAACTCGCTGTCCCCGGCGTGTCCACCAGGTTGAGCTTTCCCCGCCCGGTCTCGAGGGATGCGAGGGCGGAGTGATGGGAATTCTTCCGCTCGATTTCGTCGGCATCGAAATCAGTTACGGTGTTCCCCTCCTCCACGGTCCCAAGGCTCTTGGTGGCCCCGCTGAGGTAGACCAGCGCTTCCGTCAGAGACGTCTTGCCGGCGCGGCCGCCTCCAATGATACCGACGTTGCGAATTTCATCGAGAGAGTATTTTTTCATTGGTACCCCTTTCTCACCGTCTGCCCTCTACTCCGGATCTTTCCGCCCGAGAGCAATCCGGCAAGGAGTTCTCAGAAGCCATGTCCAGCCCGCAACAAAGCATTTTCTATAGCATTCTCTCCCCTCCCCGTCAAGGGCCGCCGGGCCCTCACCCTTGCTCTCTCCAACCTTCTCTTGGACACCGAAGACATTTGTGCTATCAATACATAGTTGTTTACGATATGGGCAGGATAGATTCTACGTCATCGGTGAAATCATGATTTTTCCCGGAAGCCGTCTGTTGCATGAGGGCGAAGCAGTCGACCTCGCCGTCATGACCGACGAGATCAGGTCCTCCTCCTTCTCGGGGCACATCGTTCTCCAGTTCCAGGAATCGCTGGATCTCGTCATCGTCTCCCGCGGAGAGTTCCTGAAAGTCATCGAACAGATCGGCCGGCGTATCATGACCACCAGGAAATACCGCGAGATCTGGGGGAAGTGTCAGATCAAGCAGGGGAAGATGTATGTTTTCGAACTTCCCCCGTCCCTGGCGGCGCGTCTGAGAGGCCTCTGTCATCGGCGCCGGCACTGTGCCGGCGGGCCCGACTCCTGTGATATCGCCGAAGTTATCCTGGAGCAGAAGGAGTCAGGACTCACGGGCTTTGTCGACTGTGTCGCCAGCGAGGGCAAGGGCATCATGGAACTGCAGGGCGGCGCCATCACATCCTGCTATTTCACTGAGTATCACGGTCTGTCGTGGACAGGGATCGACGCCTTTCGCAGGTGGCACGAACTCCTCCAGCAGTCCGTCACCCCCTACTCCATATCCGTATCGAAGTATCTCCCTGACGTCGTCGACAGTCATGCCTGGGACGCCCTGCTCATGGAGGGAATGGCTGAGGTCCGACTTCCCCTGCGGCCGGTTGATGACAGGCTCTTTGCGGTCTTCGGGAAAACGGCCTTCGAGGGCGAGGCCCTCTTTCTCGAGAACGCCGGCATCAGCAAGGCAGTCTATCTCATCGACGGTTCGGTGGAGATTTCCCGCAGAGCGGGAGGGAGGAAGCAGGTCCTCGGGAACCTGGGCAGCGGAGCGGTCCTGGGCCTCTCCTGGCTGAGCGGAAAGGAGCCTCCCTCCATGACCGGCATCGCCGCAACCAACTGCCGCTACCTCGAGTTCGACAGCAGCCAGATACCGCGCATCATCTATAACAGCCCCGCCATGGCGGCGAACCTCATCAACAAGGCGTCGGCCCAGCTGAGCGGGGTAACCAGAAGACGCATGTTCTTCAGCGAGGATCCCAGGCTCAAGGATCTGGAGTACCATGTCTTCCAGGTGCTCAACCGCTCTCCCGAACGGCTGGTCGAGGGGCTTGTTCCGGGTGAACTGCTCAGCGAGCTATCGAGAGTGTCGTCCTGCTCCCTTCCCGAAATGGACCTCATGATTCGCAAGCTCATCGGCGCCGGCAGGATTGTGCTTTCTTCAGGCAGAATCCTGCCGCATCCGGAGGAAATTTGATTTCGCTCCGCCGCTTGCCTCGCTGTACCCTGCTGTACCAGGAGTAGTGCCTTCTATGCAGCCCGCTGCGTAATTCCTTGACAGGAACCCGCCAACAACCTACCGTTATGTTATCGATAACTAAAAAGGAGAATATGATGCATACGACGATCTCAAGCAAATACCAGGTGGTTATTCCGAAACCCGTGCGGGAGCAT
>JAUWCW010000080.1 GCA_030609125.1 Candidatus Rokuibacteriota bacterium | reverse complement strand
CCCGGTTTTTCCTGAGGAGCTCGCCGAGGGCGGGACCGGGAGAGACGGGGAGATGATCCAGGGCCGCCCGTCCGGAGAGCAGGGGAGGGCGAAGAAAGATCCTGCGCGCGGCCCGGTACTTCCGCAGAAAGCCCGTGACCGCCTCCTTTCTTGTCGCTGCCGGAGTGAGAGCACACGCGCCCAGGAGGGCCGCTTCCTCCGCAACCGCATCGGCGCGGCGGAAAAGACCCAGCGTGGTCTCCCGCCGGACCCTGCCGAGGTGACGAAGCACCGATGCGGGAAGGGGCTCTCGAACGAGAGTTTCCAGCGCCCTGCCGGCGTTCTTCCCGAGGGCCAGGCGGCGGACAAGGGCGGGTGTGCGCTCTCCCGTGCCTGTGTCGAGCAGAAAGGTCGCCAGCAGAAGAATGCCCCGGCGCGTTGCGACCTGATCAAGCCCGGCGCCCAGTTTGCGGCTCACCGAGCTGTGGGGATGAAATTCCCCGAGGAGCGCACGGAGACGGCGGAGCCGTTTCAGGGAGGAAGGGCGGGGGTTGTCGAAGGGGTTGCCGAAGTGGCGGAGGAGCCCGATCTCGAGGATCATTCTCAGCCCCTTTTCCGGCGCCGTCCCCTGGAGCACCTGGAAGAACTCGTCCCGGACCCTCTCCGCAGCCACCCGCCGCAGGCCGCTCCCGGAGGATGTCATGAGGCGGAGTGTCTCCTCTTGAATCGTGAAACCGAGGGTGCCGGCGAACCGGATGCCCCGGAGAGTCCGCAAGGGATCGTCACGGAAGCTCCGGGCCGAGCAGGCCCGGAGCCTTCCGCGGGAGATGTCGGCGAGTCCCCCCGTGGGGTCCAGGATCATTCCCTTGGCGCCTCCGGGGCCGAAGAGCATGGCGAGGGCGTTGACGGTGAAGTCCCGCAGGCGGAGGTCGTCCTCAATGGAGCCCGCCCGCAGGCGGGTGATGTCCACCCATCGAAAAGGGGCGGGGTTTGAGAAGACGAGGCGGTAGGTCTGCCGCTCGGCGTCCATGAGAAAAGAGCTCTCGCCGTCGCGCAGGTCCAGGCGCTCGACGAAGGACCGGGAATCCCGAACGGTCAGGTCGAGTTCGGCCTTCGGACTGATCCCCATGATGCGGTCCCTGAGAAAGCCCCCCATGACATAGAGGCGCTGTCCGCTTCCGGCGGCAGCGGCGGAGAATCTCCGCAGGAGAGGGATCCTGTCGAGATCTCTCATCCACCGGTGGGAAGACATGCGGTCAGGCTATTCCCGGCCCACCGGGTTGTCAATCCAGATATTGCATAAATGGCCTGCGACTGCGTTGGGCTTGCCGCCCCGTCCTGCGGCGTACAGCAGTACGCCTCAGACGTTGCGCCTGCACCCGCCTTGTCTCGGCTCATTTCTACAACATCTGTGGGGCCCCGAAAAGCACGGAAGAAACGAACAACAAGAAAAGGTATAGAAGCCCCCCCTCCCGGTGAAGCCGGGGGGGGGGAGGAGGGGCGGGGTGGGCTCAGGTGACGGGAACTGCGGCCGTGACAGGCACCGCGATGCGGGCCGCGCCGCTGCTGTCGCCTCCCTCCTCTGCTGTTTTTCGCTCCGTCTCGAACGTTACTGCGCAGGAGGAATCGTCGTCGGTGAAGGGCACGATCCGGCCGTCCTGGAGCTTGATCGTCCGGCTGGCGTACCGGGTGTAGCCGAGGTTGTGGGTGACCATCACGATGGTGATGCCCTCGCGGTTCAGGTCCTTGAGGAGGTTCATGACCGCCTCGCCGTTCTTGCTGTCCAGGTTTCCCGTCGGCTCGTCGGCGAGGAGGACGGGAGGGTCGTTGACGATGGCACGCGCCAGGGCGGCCCTCTCCTGCTCTCCTCCCGAGAGTTGGTGGGGGAGGCGGTCGATCTTGTCCTCCAGCCCGACCCGCCTCAAGGCGTGAATGCCGGCGGCCCGCTTCTCCCTGTTCTTCATGGGGGCGATGGCGAGGGGGAGCATGGTGTTTTCGAGTGTCGTCAGGTAAGGGATGAGCTGGAAGGACTGAAAGACGAAGCCGAGGTACTCGCTTCTGAAGTCCGCCAGCTTTTCCCCCCGCAGGGAGTAAACGTCGAGACCGTCGACTTCGAGGCTTCCCTCGGTAGGCCGGTCAAGGCCTCCCAGAAGCGACAGGAGCGTGCTCTTGCCGGAGCCCGACTCGCCGACGACAGCGAGAAACTCCCCCTGACCGACCTGGAGGGAGACGCCGTTGAGGGCGTCGACGGGCACGCCGCCCGACTCGTAGCGCTTGCCCATGTTCCGAACTGTAATGAATGACATGGCGTGCTCCTCTCAGTAGAGAATTCTCAGGGCTTCGTTGGGGGCCATTCTGACGGCCTTCATGGCGGGGTAGATGCTGGAGAGAAGTCCGGTGAGGACTGCCATCAACACGGCGCCGACGGCGAGAGAGAGGTTGAGGGCGACCGCGCCGGCCTCTCCTTCCGCGAACAGGGGGAGGCTGACCTTGGCCACGCCGATGCCGAAGATCCAGCCCAGCACCCCGGCGGCGAAGGATACGATGACCGCTTCGAGAAGGATGATCTTCATGATGTGACCCTGCCGGAAGCCGATGGCCCGGAAGATTCCGATCTCGCGGGTACGCTCCTTGATGGAGCCCATCATCGTCACCATGACGATAAGGACACCGATGAAGAGGACCACCGCCGAGATCCCCATGGTGAGTTTGACGAGATGATCCAGAGCCTGCATTTTCGATTTGACTACCTGCTGCACCGCGCTCACCCGCGCCCCCGGGATCTGCGCGGAGATCTGAGCCACGATTTCATCCACGGGACAGTCCCGGCAGAGTGCGCTCACCTCGACCAGGCTGTAGAGACCTTCCTTGCCGAGAAGTGACTGGGCAGTGGCGATGGAAGTGAAAAGGATCTCGTCGTCCTGGGAACCCGTGGCGCCGATGACGCCGGACACCTTAAGCTCCCTGCCCTTGATCGCAATGGAGGATCCCGGCGAGAGGCCGAGGCTCTCGGCGACGACCTTCCCCGCCAGGACCTCGCTGTCCGTCTCGGGGGCGCGGCCTTCGATCTGCCACCACTGCTTCATTTCCAATTCCCTGGGCACGTCGATGCCGGCCAGGAGAACGGACTTGCTGGAGATTGCCACGACGCCCAGCGTCTTGGGGGCTATGACCTTGATGTTCTTGCGGTTCTTGATGCGGTCGATACGGGCGACCTCCTCACTGCTGATCTCCTTGACGTTGTAGGAGACACCGCCAAGGCTGATGCCCCCGTAAGCCAGTGACAGTCCTTCCGTCCTGGGGCTGATGACGATGTTGGCGCCGAAACGGTCGAGTTTCTCCTCGATGTCCTGGTTGAGGGTGATGGTGATGGTCACCAGCGCCACCACTGTCGCCACGCCGACCATCAGCCCCGCCAGGAGGAAGGAGATTTTCGCCTTCCTCCGCTTGATGTTGCTGAGGGCTATGTTGCGAAGTTTCATGCCGTCACCACGTTAGAAGTACCGGGCCCCGGGGAGAATGTCGGCCACGGCGATCACAAGCTTGTCGCCCGCGACGGTTCTCTCCAGGGGCGCCGGGTTGCAGCCGCCGCGAATCTCGTTGATCTTGGTCGAAGAGAACCGCTGCCCGCAGTTGTTGCAGACCATGAAGTCCCCTTCCTGTCGGTAGCCCTTCTTGGACTGGTAGCAGACGTCGCAGGCGTCGAAGGCCGCCCGCACCACGCCGTCGCTGCTCTTCAGAACGAAAAATTTGACCCTCTTTCCGCCTGGGGCGTCGTAGCTGTAGTGCTTGGTCTTGCCGTCATCGAAGGTGGCGAGATCGAAGGAGATCTCTTTGTCAGCGGCCGTGGAGGAACCGGTTCCGACCGAGTTGGACGGCGAGCGAAAGAGGGCGAAGACGGCCAGGGCCGCGCCGGCGACGAGGACGAGGGCCCCGACTGCAAGCATGGGCGTCTTGCTGCTCTTTTTTTCCTCTGTCAGGCGGGCTTTCTTCTCCCCCGCCGTGCGCTGCCCTATTTTTTCCCCACAGGAGGGGCAGAACTGGGCTTTGCCTTTCACATTCTCGTTGCATTTCGGACACGCTCTCATGGTACGGTCTCCTTGTTTTCATTCCATTATCTGTCAGGGATGTTCCGGTCCCGTCGCTGGGGATCCGGAAAGACCTGCTTCCCGGGCTCGGGTGAGCCGCCGGCGCCGTCGTCGGACGGACCGGTACCGGGTATCAGATCAGAAAGGAGACGTTGAACAGAAAAAGAGGGGATGATCGACCGCGGGCCTGCCTGCCCGCGGGAGTTGCATAGCTCCGCGCAAAATCTGCGGAGTCACCTGTTTCCAGGGAAGAATCAAGCGTGGCTGCGAGGAGGGGATTTGCCTGGCTGCCGTGCGTGAGAAACTCGGCGGTGAGGTTCGCCGTCGCCGGGGATCTTGCCTCGGCGCTGCAACAGGACTCAGCCGAATACCGGGTTGCCCCGAAACCTCCGGGGTTCTCACAGCAACAGGGCCCCCCGCCGTCGCTGCAGGACATGGTGCAGACCGCAGCGGCCAGCGGCGAAGCGGCGAGAAGAACGACAAGGAGAACCGCCAGGATTCGTCTTACGCTATTATTACCCATCCGCTTAAGTATAGTCCCTTCTTCCTCATTTTTCAACAGTCGGGCTCTCCTGCACAATTCTACTCTTCTCGACATTGGATGTTTCACGGCCCGGAATGGTTCCATCACGGTTTGACCTTTTTCCGGCCTCTGCTATCATTTCACAGCCGGGGGTAAAGGTGTGATTTCACTGAAAGGTCAGGACGTGTCGGAGGACGCAGGGAACTTGGATCCCCTTCACAGGGCAGTCTACCGGAAAACGGGTATGGACCTTCATCCGTACAAGGAGAAATTTCTCCGCCGGAGGGTGGCCGTCCGGCTCCGCGCGACCGGCTGTGAGAACGTGGCCCGATACGTGGCGTACCTGGAGAGCGACGAGGAAGAGCTGGACAAACTCTTGCTCTGTCTCACCATACACGTCAGCAGCTTCTTCAGGAATCCCTCAACCTTCCGGGCTGTTGAAGAGAAAGTCTTCCCGGATCTTTTCGCCGGTCCCCCCTCGCGACCTGTGCGCCTGTGGAGCGTCGGCTGTGCCAGGGGGGAGGAGCCCTACTCCCTGGCCATACTGATAAGCGAGTACCTGGGAGAAGATCTGCGGGGGCGCAACGTTCGCATCGAGGCGATCGACATCGATGAAAAGATCCTGGAGGAGGCCAAGGGGGGGGGGTTCCGCAAGAGCCAGCTGAAGGAGCTCGATCCGTCCCTCGAAAAGAAATACTTTGTGAAGAACGCCTCCTATCGTATCGTGCCCGGAATCAGGAAGATGGTGAAGTTTCACCGGCTGGACATCCTCATGGACCCGCCCGCGGGAGAATACGACTTCATTCTCTGCCGTAACCTCCTGATTTACATAGAGCGAAAGCCGCAGGAACAGATTGTGGAACACTTCAGCCGCGTCCTCCGGCCCGGTGGGTTCCTCGCCCTGGGCCGGACCGAGGTTCTGGTGGGGCCGGCTCGGGAAGCGTTTGAGGTTGTGGACGCCAGGGAAAGAATATATCGCAAGGCAGGATGACCAGGCGCGGGATTCTTGGAGCGCGGGAGGGTGATATGAAGGTTAAACTTGTACTGAGCTTTTTCGTCGTCGTCGTGTCGATTCTATTCATCAATGCCGTCTTCACCTTTGTCATCAAGGACCCCTTTCAGAGGCTGTGGCTCTCCGGCGCCGTCGGCATGGCCGTCGGCATGGGGCTGGGGTACCTTGTTTCGCGCAGCATTGTCTCGGGCCTGAAGGATCTGTCGGCGGTGGCCAGGGAGATAGCCGCCGGGGACCTTACCAAGGAAGTGAGCATCCCCGAAGAGGAAGAGATCGGCGAGCTGGCCCGTGCCTTCCGGACGATGGTGAAGGAACTGCAGATTGTGGTGAGCCAGGTCCAGCAGAATGCCACCACCCTGAGCGCATCCGCCAGGGGGCTGTCCAACTCGGCCCAGCAGATGAGCGCCTCGACGCAGGAGATTGCCTCTGCGACGGAGCATATCGCTAAGGGTGCCGAGGTTCAGGTGGAAGGCGTGACGAAGGCCTCGGCCCGCATCAAGGAGAGCGCCTCCTCCATGGAAAAGATCGCCAAGCGGGCGGGGGAGATCGCCGCCTCCAGCAAAGCCGCCGGCGATACCGCCCAGGACGGGGGCGAGGCGGTCTCCAAGGCCCTCGGCAAGATGGGGGAGGTTTTCGAGCAGATGGAGTCCTCCACGGAGCTGGTTCACGGCTTCGAGGAGCGCACCCGGAAGATCGGCAAGATCGTGGAGGTCATCACCGGCATCTCCCAGCAGACGAACCTCCTGGCCTTGAATGCGACCATCGAGGCCGCCCGGGCCGGTGAGTACGGCAGGGGGTTCGCCGTGGTGGCCGACGAGGTTCGCAAACTCTCGGAGAAGACCCAGAAGTCGGCGGAGGAGATCACGGAACTGATCAGCGAGTTCGCCGGGGAGAGCAAGGAGGTGCTCTCGTCCATGGTTGCGGGGAACGCCGTTATCGGCGAGGGCAGGGAGGTTATCGACACGGTGCGGACCTCCCTGGACAGGATCATCAGTGCCAGCGTCGAGTCGGCCAGCGGCGTCCAGGAGATCTCGGCCCAGGCAGAGGAGCAGAACCGCGGGACCGAGGAGATGGTCAAGACGACGGACGAGATATTCCGCATTGCCGAGGACAACGCCGCCGCCACCGAGGAGGCCTCGGCCGCCACGGAGGAGCTTACGGCCACGATGGAGGAGATGGCAACCTCCTCCCAGAGCATCTCCCAGTTGGCGGAAGACATGCAGAAGCTCGTTTCCAGGTTTACCGTCAGGGGCTAGCGGGAATCGTGAGCTCCGGGCAGTCGGCGCCGCAGGTTGAGGAGGAAAAGTGCCGCACGCTCTTTTTTCACAGCGGGGGAGAGCTTTTCGCTCTGGCGGTTTCGTCGGTGGAGGAGATTGTCGTCGCCCGGGAATGGACGCCCGTGCCCCTGGCCCCCTCGAGTGTGGTGGGAGTTGTCAACCATCGCGGGGAGATCTACACGATCGTGAATTTCGCCCGCCTCACCGGAATCGGCGAGGACGCGGAGGGTGAAGTGGCTGTCTTTCTGCACCGGCGGGAGATGTCGGTGGGGATCGCGGTGCACTCCATCGACGGCATTGAATGGGTTCCCCGCCGTCTGCTGGAGCAGAGTGCCGCCTCCGACGGAAAAGGACAGCCGGACTTTCTTCACGGAATACTTGACTTCGGAGGCAAGATGGCCAACGTGATTGATCCTGAGAAGCTGGCCGGCACCATTGCCCGGCTTCCCGAGCCTGCCGGCGGGCAGGACGGGTGAGGTGATTGAAAGGAGAACCATCCATGGGAGCAAGAGTTCTGATTGTCGATGACGCCCTCTTCATGCGGAACATGCTGCGCAACATCTTCTCCGAGAGCGGATTCGATATCGTGGGCGAGGCGCAGAACGGCAACGAGGCGATCGAGATGTACCAGCAGCTCAAGCCCGACCTGGTCACGATGGACATTGTTATGCCGGAAAAGAACGGCATCGAGGCTCTCAAGCAGATCATGTCTGTGGACAGCGGGGCGAAGATCGTCATCTGCAGCGCTCTCGGGCAGGAGACCCTCATCATGGAGGCCCTTGAGGCGGGCGCCAGGGACTTCATCGTCAAGCCCTTCAAGCCTCCCAAGGTCATAGAAGTTGCCCAGAAGGTTCTCTCGAGCGACTGAAGACGGACGGAGGGGGCCCGTGCCGCGCCATGGATCTTGATAAATACCGCAAGCTCTTTCTCGAAGAATGCAGGGAATACCTGCAGAGCATGAACCGGGAGCTTCTCCGCCTCGAGAAGGAGGGTGAAGGGTTCGGCGGCATCGACACGCTCTTTCGCGATGCCCACTCCATCAAGGGCATGGCCGGTTCCATGGGGTATGACTCCATCGTGGCCCTCAGCCACGCCATGGAGGATGTCTTCGACGGCATCCGCGCCAGGACTCTCCCGGCCACTCAGGAGATAAGCTCCC
>JAUWCW010000268.1 GCA_030609125.1 Candidatus Rokuibacteriota bacterium | reverse complement strand
GAGCCGGGTTGTTCCCTGCAGGAAAAAATGGTCGATCCGGATGTCGTAGCGGACCGTCTCCCACGGGCCCGGCAGTCCGCGGTGGAAGGTTACCACGGCGTCGAGGAGACGATACGCCGCCTCTCCCCTGGTGACGAAATCGATGCCGAGATAGCCGGAGAGGAAGAGATCGGCCTGCCCGGCCTCCACGGCAATGCAGGTCGGTATGCGGCCGCCGTCGAGATACCAGGCCTCCCGGTGGATATCGTGCTCCGTCACGACACGGCCTGAAGTCAGGGAACGCTCCTCCCCCTCCACCTCGAGAATGCGGTCCACCAGCATCAGCGGTTCATCCGGGAGGCGTACCCGGGTGGGAAAGCCGTCGACGGCGGCGAATGCCGGCCCCAGGACGTCGGCGATCCTCCCCCGGGCGTACTCGAGGCACCGGGCGCGGTCGAGGAAAGGTGTTTGCTCCCCGCCGCCCCCGGAAGGGGTCATGACGGTGGTACTGCTTACGGCTGCGGAACGGCCGGCCGCCCCTCCTCCCTGGAGGGCGGCCCTTTCGATGAGCTCCATCTGGCTGAAAAGGGTCCTGGAATAGAGGTCGTTCAGCCCGCTGGAAAACCGGAGGAAAGTCTCATGGGCCCGGGCCCGGGCCTCGGCGGCACGGTGCATCCGCTCCAGCAGGGAGTGGGCGCTGTCGGCCCGGACGTATTCCGGTGCGCTGAGTTTCGGGGGGGGCTTCACCAGTCCTGTCCCGGCGGTGTGAGCGATGAGGGACATGTTTTCGACGATGACCGGATCCTTCCCCGTGGCGGCTGGAAGGGAAGGTGGCGGATCCGCCGCGCGGTGCACTGGAGGCAGTTGGAACGGCTCTCCGCCGACGGGAAAGCGGATCACCCGCTCCGGACTGATACGTTCCTCCTCTCGGTGCGCGGCGGCGACAGGAGGGGTCCCGTAGAGCGGTTTCAGGTCTAAAGGCACCCGAGTGGAGACGAGCCGTCCCAGGAGTCGGAGGAAACCGGAAACGCCGTTGCTCTCGAGAGCGCAGGCCGGGAGGGCCGCATGGGGCCTCTCGCCGAGGATATCCCGGATCATTCGCGTGCAGGAGTCACCCGGTCCCGGTTCGACAAAGACGCGGACTCCGTCCCTGTAGGCCGACTCGATGACTTTCGTGAAATCGAATCCTTCCAGGGCCTGTCTCAGGATGGAGTCGGCCGCCGTCTCTCGCTCCACCGCATAGGCGTTACCGCCGCTGGCGCTGTAGAACCGCACATCTTTTGGGGCCGTCGTGGTGAAGAGGTGCAGGTCCCGGTAGGGGTCGCGGACCGTCTCGACAACTTCGCAGTGGACGGTCGTCACCCCCCGAAGCGGGACCAGCTCGACACCAAGGTCTCGAGCCAGGGATTCGACCGCCCGTCCGTCACCGCCGATGACGCACTCGCGTGGGGTGTTGACGATAAGAAGGTAGGCCCTGCCGCCGGGCTTCAGGTTCCGGCGCACCACCTCGGCCGGCGCCTTGATGATGGCCACACTCCAGTTGACCTTCTCATCCCGGCCGATTCCCCAGGCCGCCCGGGCCGCCTCACAGCGTCCGGCGAGGTCCCTGGTGAAGAGGGTCGAGGCATTCATCCGCCCCAGCATCTCGTCGCGGTCAGGCCATGCCCGCAGGGCGAGCAGTCCCACCGATTCTCCCAGACTGTAGCCGATAACCGCCCTGGGCCTGACACCGAAGTTTCGGAGGAGATCGCTCACCATGATCCCCACCGTGACCTGTCCGAAGATCAGCGATCGTGCGTCCGGCTCACTCCCCAGCGTGTCGGCCCAGAAGATCTCCGGCAGGTACTGGCTCCGCAGGAACTCGTTCTCTCTGTCCTGCCGCCTGAGTATTTCCGGCCACTGGACGGCGAGCTCCCGACCCATTCCCGGGAAGAGGTTGCCGGACCCGGGAAAGACGAAAGCCGTTTCCCCTTCGGCGCCGACCGGATGGGCCTGGTAGGAGATCCTCGATCCACCTTCGGCGAGATCCCTGTCGGGGTGCCTGTCGAGTTCATGACCGGCCCGGAGGGCGAGGGCCTGCAGTTCTTCGGCGTTGCGGGCCACCAGGGAGACGGCACGCCGGCCCCTGCCTGCGGGGCCGGCCTCCCGGAACCACCGCCGTGCGAGGTACTCGATATTCCGGTCCTGCCCGGCCCCGGCTCTTCGCCGCAATTCCGCGAGCCCCTTCACAAGCGCCGGGACTTCGTCGGCCTCCACGGTGAAGAGCGCCTCCCGCCGCGCTCCCAGCGGCTGGAAGCGGTCGCTCCGGTCGGCCACCTTCTCCTCGTAGGCCTCCAGGACGACGTGGGCGCAGTTGCCGTCGACGCTCATCGAGCTGATGGCGGCCCGGCGGGGGCCGAGCTTGCGATCGCGCAGCCAGTACCGGGAGCGGTCCGGAGTCTGGAAGCGTTTGGCGTATGGGGAGCCGCCGTGGCCGCGCAGGGGAGGCAGCACCTCCTGGTAGAGGCAGAGAACGGCCTTGACGAAGGAAGCCAGTCCCGAGGCGGCGCCGGCGTGACCGATATCGGCCTTGGCACTGCCCAGCACACAGGCGGCTCCCTCGACGGGCGTGAAGAACGCTGTCAAGGCGTCGGCCTCCATGCGGTCCTCGGCCGGGATTCCACTCCCGTGGGCCTCGAAGTAGCCGACGGTGACCGGTTCCACGCGGGCATCGCGGTATGCTCGCGCCATGGCCCTCCGATAGGTGCGGCTCTCCGGAACACCCCTGTCGGCGCCACCGCCGGAGGCGACGCCTGCCCCCCGGATGACCGCATAGATCCTGTCACCATCGCGAACCGCGTCGTTGAGGCGTTTCAGGATGAGCGCTGCCGCCCCCTCTCCGGGAAGGGCGCCGTCGGCGTCGGGATGAAAGGGGCCCCGGCCCGAGTTGGAATAGGGGCGGTCGCGGTGGACGGCAAGCATGGAGCGGATGTCGCCGGCCAGGTCTACGGCGCCGACGATGGCCGCGTTGAGCTCGCCGCTCTGAAGGGATCGCAGGGCTCTCTCGACGGCGCGGAGTCCCGAACACTCTTCGTTCTGGACGGTGAAGCTCGGACCGCCGATGCGGAACTCACGGGCCAGGCGGCTCGCCACGATGCCGCCCAGGGCACCCATTGTCCGGTCCGCCGAGAGGGGGGGGGCGGCGGCATCGGCAAGCCGGTCCACCCACTCCCGGCCCTCTCTCCCTGAAAGGCCGAGTTCGGCGGCCCACCGGGAGGCCCGGCTCTTTATCGCCCAGCGCAGGTGGTAATTGGTGGTGTTGAGGTCCAGTCCGGTGCCTATGTAGACGCCACAGTCCAGTCCGGTCTGCCGGCTCCAGCGGGCGTCGGCCAGGGCGGCCTCGGCGACCTTGAGCATCAGCAGCTGCTGGGGGAGCATGCTGCGGAGCTCGTTGGGCGGGATCCGGAAGCGGTCCGTCAGGATTTCAATCTCTTCGATATAGTGTCCCCGGAATCTTTCTTCATCAAGGCCGGCCTTGGCAAACCACTCGCTCTCCCCGGCACCGAACCAGCGGGGGGGGGTGGTCGGGTGGTCCGTGCCTCCGTCGAGGACCCGCTCCTGAAAGGACCTCAGGGTGGACCAGCGGCCGAAGTGGGTTGCCATTCCGACCACCGCCAC
>JAUWCW010000005.1 GCA_030609125.1 Candidatus Rokuibacteriota bacterium | reverse complement strand
TCGATCGAAGACGGCCTGAAGATGAGATGCGAAAATGGGAAGTTATTCTTGCGCGAGCCCTAAGATGAAAGAGCTGATCGAGTGGATCGCCAAAGCCCTGGTGGACAAGCCGGAGGAGGTCGACATCAGCGAGGTGGTCGGGGAAAACACTATCGCCATAGAGCTTCGGGTCGCCCGGGAGGATCTGGGCAAGGTGATCGGGCGCAACGGCCGGACAGCAGTCGCCATGAGGGCTATCCTCAATGCCGCCGGGACGAAGGCGGGGAAGCGTTACGTGCTGGAGATCCACGAGTAGCGTCCCCACGGCGGTTTCGCCGCCCTTCCCGGCCCGGGGAGTCACCCCCAGCGCTTGAAATTGCGTCCGTCCGATGTGACAATACTTGAATATGTGAAAATGAAGCTCCCCGCCGCAAGCCTACCCGCCTTCGCTAAAGCTTCGTCGGGTTCGCTTCGCCATTCATCTCCGCAGCGAGCGGCGGGGTGTCCTGGCGAAGGCGAATAAAGGGAATTTTTCACTCCAGGTGACTCGTGACGGCAATGATACGGATCGGCGAGATAATCGACCAGGTGGAGGTCTATCACCCGGAAGCTGACGTCGAGCTTCTGAACAAGGCCTACATCTTTTCCGCCATGGCCCACCAGGGCCAGCAGCGGCAGTCCGGGGAGCCCTACCTTTCCCACCCCCTCCAGGTGGCGGGCATCCTGGCCCGCATGAAGATGGATGCCGCCACGGTGGCGGCGGGACTTCTTCACGACGCCCCGGAAGACACGGGGACGCCGATATCCGAGATCGAGGAGCGCTTCGGTGCGGAGATCGCCTCTCTGGTGGAGGGCGTCACCAAGATCGGCAAAATGGCTTTTTCGACGAGCGAGGAGAGAGAGGCCGAGAACTTCCGCAAGATGATCCTGGCCATGTCCCGCGACGTGAGGGTTATCCTCATCAAGCTCGCCGACAGGCTGCACAACGTGCGGACGCTGGACGCGCTCCCCGAAGCGAAGAGAAGGCGCATCGCCCGGGAGACCATGGACATCTACGCCCCTCTGGCCAACAGGCTCGGGATCGCCTGGATCAAGTGGGAACTGGAAGACCTCTCCTTCAGGCACCTCGACCCGGAGGCGTACGAAGACCTTCGCGGCCGGGTGGCCAAGAAAAGGGGCGAGAGGGAGAAGTACATCGAGGAGGTGCGGAAGCTGGTGGTGGGCAAGCTCGAGGAGGCCGGCGTGGACGCCGAGGTGGTGGGGAGGGCCAAGCACTTCTACAGCATCCGCACCAAGATGAAACGCCAGAACATCCCCTTCGAGGAGGTCTACGACCTGATTGCGCTCCGGATCGTCGCCCCCACCGTCCAGGACTGCTATGCCGTTCTGGGGACGATCCACTCCTCGTGGACCCCTGTCCCGGGAAGGTTCAAGGATTACATCGCCCTGCCGAAGGGCAACAGGTACCAGTCGCTGCACACCACCGTCATCGGCCCCGGGGGTGAAAGGGTGGAGTTCCAGATCCGCACCCCCGAGATGCACATGGTGGCGGAGCAGGGCATCGCCGCCCACTGGAAGTACAAGGAAGGCATTGAGGGGAAGACGCCCTTCGACCAGGGCCAGAGCTGGCTCAAGGGCCTGGTGGAGTGGGAGAGGGACCTGAAGGACTCCAGGGAGTTTCTCGAGTCCGTCAAGGGAGATCTATTCCCCGACGAGGTCTACTGCTTCACGCCCCAGGGCGACGTCAAGGCTTTCGCTCTCGGCGCCACCCCCGTCGACTTCGCCTACGCCGTTCACACCGATGTGGGGCACACCTGCGCGGGAGCGAAGGTCAACGGCCGCCTCGTCCCGCTTCGCTACCGCCTTCATAACGGGGACACCGTGGAGGTTCTGACCGTCCCGGGGCACACGCCGAGCAAGGACTGGCTGAAATTCGCCAGCACTCCCAGGGCCCGGACGAAGATCAAGGCCTGGATCAAACTGGAGCAGAGAACAAAGAGCGTGGTTCTGGGCAAAGAACTGCTCGAAAAGGAGTTGCGCAAACACCGGCTCGACCCCGTCAAGCTTCTCAGGGGCGGGGACTTCGACGGTCTTCCGGACGCCGTGGGCTTCAAGAGCATGGAGGAAGTGTGGGCCAGCATCGGATACGGCAAGCTCACGGCCAGAAAGGTGGCGGGCAGGCTCCTGCCGGAGCAGCTCTCCCCCCAGGAGGAAAAGGAGAGGAAAGCGTCGCGGATCAGCAAGATCGTCAAGAGGATAACGCGGCAGCGGGAAGAGGGGGGAGTCAGGGTAGGCGGAGAGGAAGGGATGCTCGTCAGGTTCGCCCAGTGCTGTAACCCCGTCCCGGGCGACAGGATTCTGGGTTTTATCACCCGCGGCCGGGGTGTGAGTATCCACACCGCCGACTGTCCCAACATTGAGCAGATCTTTCTCGATCCGGAGCGCAAGATCGACGTCCAGTGGGACGATAAGACCGTGCAGCAGTACCCCGTCCGGATCAGGGTGGAGAGCATGGACCGCCCGGGCATCCTGGCGGCTATCAGCGCCGGCATCGCCGACGGCGGGGTCAATATAACCGGCTATCAGGTGTCGACGAAAGAAGGTATCGGCCGCCATGAGCTCGAACTGGAGATCAGAAACCTGAAACAGCTCCAGCAGGTGATCCGCCGGATCGAGCAGGTCAAGGGCGTGAGGAACGTGGCCCGGCTGCGTACTTCGGGAGAGAGGAGCGAAGTGGCCGGGAGGGGCTGAGCAGGCTGGAGCCATGGAGGTAAGGCAGTGACGAAGAAAGAGACGTTATCCAGCCGCCGGGCGCCGGCGGCGATCGGCCCATACTCCCAGGCGGTTCGCGCCGGGGGGTTCATATTTGTTTCCGGGCAGATACCGGTCGACCCGGGGACGGGAGACGTTGCGACGGGCGGGATCGGTGAGCAGACGGAGATGGTGCTGACCGCTGCGGGCGGCATCCTCGAGGATGCCGGCAGCAGCCTGGAGAAGGTCGTGAAGGTTACCGTCTACATGACGGATCTCGGTTCGTTCGGCGAGATGAACGAAGTGTTCGCACGCTTTTTTCCAAAGGACCCCCCTGCCCGGGCCGCCGTACAGGCAGCCGCCCTGCCCAAGGGCGTCCCCATCGAAGTAGACGTGACCGCCCTCGAGTGAAGGCGCAACGCAGCCAGGAGCCAAAAACATGTCCTGAGCGCCGACGAAGGGAGCCTCGTGAATGACCAGGGTCAGGAAGCTTTGGTGACTTTGCCGGAACGGATACAGCGGGTACAGACGACCATGCGGCGGGGCTTCCCGTCGACCACGGCGCGAACGCTCTGCAGGTTCGGGAACCTCCGGGTTTTGTTGACGTTGTGGGCGTGGCTGATGGTGTTGCCCGTCAACGGTTTCTTTCCACAGATCTGACACTCTCTGGCCACGTGACTCACCCCCTCTTGAACAGGAAAAAATGAAAGAATATAATAGCAAGGGAAATGACGAACCGCAACCGTTTATTTGCCGACCCGCCTGAGGCGGACACGGCGTGGAGGTGAGGACGTGCCGAAGAAGATAACTGGCGACATGAACATGCGTGAGGTGATCCGCTCCTACCCCGACGCGAGGAAGGTTCTCGACAGATACGGCATGCGCTGCCGCGGGTGCATGGGGGCCGCCGCCGAGACCGTCTCCCAGAGTGCGACGACCCACGGCGTCGACCCCGAGACCTTCGTGCTGGAAATGAACGAGGCTGTCGGGGGGAAACGTACCGCCCGTGCCCGCTCCTGAAGCAGAGGAGAGCGGCACTCCCGTCGAGACCGTCAAGGGCATCGGGCCCGCCCGGGCCCGGCTCCTTGAAAGACTCGGAATCCGCTCCGCCGAGGACGCCCTTCTCTGCCTGCCCCGCCGCTACGAGGACCGGCGATGCCGACTCTCCGTGAAGGAGCTCGAGGACGGCGCCCCGGCGGCGGTCCGGGGAGAGGTCGTCTCCTCCCGCACCGCCTTCCTCTCCGGCAGCCGCCGGAAGGTGTTCGAGGCCGTCATCTCGGATTCCACGGGTACGGTGCGCGCCAGGTGGTTCAGATTCCGGGGCCTTCCGGGGAGCCCCCTCTTCCGCCCGGGCAGCCGGGTCGCCCTCTACGGCACGGTGTGTCGCGCGGGGAAGGAATGCCACATGCTCCACCCCGAGGTGGAGGGGACCGACGGAGAGACGGAGACCGCCAATTTCGGCAGGATAGTCCCTGTCTACCCTGCCGTGGAAGGCCTTTCCCAGCGGGTTATGAGGAAGATGATGGAGGGTCTTGTCAGCGCCGCCCTGACGGGCGAAGGGGATTTCCTCCCTCCGCCTTTGAGGCGAAGATTGAAACTGCCGGGCCGGGTCAAATCTCTGGCGATGCTGCACCTGCCGTCCGGCGGTGTCACGGCGGCGGATCTGAGCTCGTGGAAGACCCCGTGGCACCGGAGGCTCGTCTTCGACGAACTGCTGGTTCTGCAGCTGGGGCTGATCAGGCGCCTCGCAATGGAGCGCCTGCTGCCGAAGAGCTTCCGCATCCGCCGCCGGGAGGGCAAGGTTGCGGAGCTGAAAAGAATCCTTCCCTTCAGCCTGACTTCCGCCCAGGAGAAAGTCTGGGGTGAAATAGCGGACGACATGGTCTCCCCGCGCCCCATGCAGCGTCTCCTGCAGGGAGACGTCGGTTCGGGCAAGACCCTGGTGGCCGCCATGGCGTTCCTGCTGGCCTTTGAGAACGGCTGCCAGAGCGCCCTGATGGCTCCCACGGAGATCCTTGCCGAGCAGCATTACCGTACTCTCAGCGGCCTTCTCTCCCGCCTCGGTCTCCGGACCGCCCTTATCACCGGCAGCCGCGGCGCCGGCGGGAGAGAGGAGACGGCCCGTGGCCTTCTCAACGGCGAGGTCGGACTGGCGGTGGGAACCCACGCGCTTATTCAGTCTCGCGTCCGCTTCCGGAAACTCGGCCTGGCTGTGATCGACGAGCAGCACCGCTTCGGGGTGAGACAGCGGATTACCTTGCGGGAGAAGGGCGGAAGGCCGGATGTGCTGGTCATGACCGCCACACCTATCCCGCGGAGCCTGGCCCTCACCGCCTTCGGGGACTTCGACTGCTCGGTCATCGACGAGCTGCCTCCCGGGCGCCGGCCGGTGGAGACCTTCCTGTGCACCGCCGGGGACCGTACCCGGGTCTATGATGAAATCCGCGCTGACCTGGCCGGAGGGAAAAGGGCCATAGTTGTCCTCCCCCTCATCGACGAGAGCTCACGGGCGGACCTCGGGGCCGCGACGGTCATGCACGGGCACCTGGCCGGGAAGGTTTTCCCCGAGTGGCCCGTCGCCCTTCTGCACGGCCGCATGAGCTCCGGCGAGCGCGAGGAGGTCATGGCCGGGTTCCGCTCCGGTGAGACGTCCGTGCTCGTGACGACGACGGTTGTCGAGGTCGGTATGGACGTGCCGGAAGCGACGGTCATTGTCATCGAGCATGCCGAGCGGTTCGGCCTGGCCCAACTCCATCAGCTCCGGGGACGGGTGGGGAGGGGGAGCGATCCGTCCCGCTGCTATCTCATGACCGTCCCCGACGTCGCCGGGGAGGCCCGGCGACGCCTGGAGACCATGGCTTCCACCAGCGACGGGTTCCGGATCGCTGAAGAGGACCTGCGTATCAGGGGGCCGGGAGAATTCTTCGGCACCCGCCAGGCCGGGCTGCCGCGGCTGAAGGTCGCCGACCTTCTCCGGGACCAGGAAATCCTCCTGCGGGCCCGCCTGGAGGCGGAGCGCATCCTGGCGGGAGACACAAATCTCGATCAGGTGCGGCACCGGGGGCTGCGCAGGGCGGTAAACGCCTCCTGGAAGGGAAAATATTGCTTGGCAGCCGCAGGGTAGCTATGGTATAAGTCTTGATGTTTTTCAGTTATGAAGGGTACATGTCATGCGAAAAAGAGAAAAAGAACGGATAACCAAGGAGCTTCTCAAGCGCAGGAGTGAGATCCTCGGCCAGGCGCTGGATCCGAGAGACGCCGACCTCCACAGCGAGAGGGAAGACCTTCTGGATTCAGGCGACGTCGCCGCTCAGGAGGTCACCCAGAGTTTCAAGATCCGCATCCGCGAGCGCGAAGAAAAGCTTCTGAAGAAGATAGACCTGGCCCTCGCCAGGGTTGAGGACGGCACCCTGGGTATCTGCGAGGACTGCGGCGAGCCTATCGAGACCAAGCGGCTGATGGCCCGGCCGGTGACCACCCTCTGCATTACCTGCAAGAACCGCCAGGAAGAGGACGAGAAGCAGTAGGCCCTGCGGTCCCCTCTCCGTCCGGTGCTTTCTTTTTCACGGGATCACCGGTAGGCGATGCGAAAGTCGGAGAACTCCCCGTCGTGCTTCTCCCACCTCGGTTCCAGACCTTCGGGAAGAGCCCCGGGGGGGCCAGTGCGGCACCATTCGATGATTTGTGCCAGGGCTCTTTCGTCACCCTCGAAAAGGGCCTCGACCCGCCCGTCCGGGAGGTTCCGCACCCACCCGGTCAGACCCAGATTCCGGGCGGCGTCGCGGGTGGATGCGCGGAAGAAGACCCCCTGGACCCGTCCCGACACAAAGAGGTGCAGCCGTTTCTTCGCCATCTCCCTTCTCCCCCGTGTGGGCAGGGGCAGTCTACCATGGGTTTTTCTTTTAAAACAGTGCATTTGAAGACGGCCACGAGTCCTCTGGCGGAGAGAATGCCCTTGACAGGAAAATGGCGGATTGATACCGTAGCGTTCGAATGAGGGTCTCGTAAAAAAGTGTCTGCGTCTGCTTTTTCCCGGTATATCGCACGGGGGCTGAGTCTGGCTCTTGCCGTATCCCTGGTCGCAGTCCTGGGGGCGTGCAGTTCGATGAGCACGCGCTCCGGAGACAGGACCAGCAAGGAGTGGTACGAAGAGGGTCAGCGGCTGCTGGAGAAGAAGAGGTACAACGGGGCGATTGAAGCTTTCAACGAGGCCGCCACTCTCTACCGCGACGCCTCTCTGGACGCGGACATCCAGCTGGCCCTGGGAGGGGCCTATTTTCGGAACAAGGACTACGAGGCGGCCATAGAGACCTACCGCGAGTTTCTCAGGCTCCATCCCCGGAATCGCCATTCCGACACGGCCCAGTTCCAGATAGGAAAAGCCTATTTTCAGCAGATGCGCGGCCCGGACAGGTCCCAGGAAGCGACGCGAATGGCAATGGCGGCGTTCGAGAAGGTGATCCGCAACTATCCGCGCTCCGAGTACGCCGGCGACGCCCGGGAGAAGATCGTCGTCTGCCGCCGCCGGCTGGCGGAGCACGAGCTGGACGTCGGCCGCTATTACATGAGGACCAAGTCCTTCAGCGCCGCCCTGCCGCGGTTCGACTCGCTCTACCACGACTACGGGGACCTCGGCTACGGCGACGACGCGCTGTTCTATCTGGGGCTCTGCTACCTGAGCCTGAAGAATGAGAAGAAGGCACAGGAAGTGTGGGAGCGCCTGCTGGAGGATTTTCCGCACAGCAGTTATCTGAAGAAAGTCAGAAAGAGGATGAAGAAGATGGGGAGAAGCTGAAGATGCCTGCTGGAGAGACAGGGAAAAAGAACATACACGAGACGTACCTGCTGGCCCGCAAGCTTTACGAAAAGGAAAACTACGACGAGGCCTTGGAGCTTCTTGAAACACTGGCGGTGGAAGCACCGTTTTTCGCCGACGTCTTCAACAAACTCGGCGTGATCTATCACCAGGGAGGGGCTTTCGGTAAGGCCACCAGGGCTTTCGAGAAATCCCTGGAGCTCAACCCCCGCTACACCGAGGCCTCCCTCAACCTGGCCGTGACGTACAACAACCTGGGCCGGTACGATGACGCCAGCGAGACCTTTGAAAAGGCCGCCCGCTTCGCGCAGGGATCCCAGGGGGCGCTTGACCCCTTCATCAAGGGAAAGCTTGCTAACCAGCACGCAGATCTGGCGGACATCTATTTCGATCTCAGCCTCTATGACGAGGCCATAGAGGAGTACCGCAAGGCGGTGGCGCTGGGACGGAAGTTTGCGGACCTGAACACCAAGCTGGCCATCGCCTACAGGGAGCGTGGGGATTTCGACAAGGCCCTGGAGCAGTTTCAGGAGTCGCTGAAGAGCAACGCCTCCTACATACCCGCCTATCTTCACCTCGGCGTGACCTACTACATGAACGGTATGCTGGACAAGGCCGTCGAGGTCTGGCAGTCGGCGCTGAAGGCCGACCCCGACGCCAAGGAGGTGAAAGTCTACCTGGAGTTCATCAAGGACCGGGAGAAGAAGGGGGACTGAAGCGTGTCCGGGGGCTCCTGTCAGTGCGGTTTCGGTGAGGAGTATTTCACCATAGAGAACGACGAGAGCATCTGCACTGTCTGCGGAGGCAAGGTCTGCGGAAGCTCCGGGGTGGTACTCAAGGAAGTCCGCCGGCGCTCGGGCAGGAGAATCCTTCTCGTCGACGATCAGCCCTTTTTCCGAAAACGCATCCAGGAGGCGCTGCACGAGAAGGGACACACCGTTCTGGAGGCGGGAGAGGGGCTCGAGGCGGTCCGACTTCTCTCCGGGGCGCTGACCGGGTCCGTCACGGACCACGCACAGCAGGTGAGCCTGGTGATCCTCGATCTCACCATGCCCGGCCTGATCGACGGCTTCCAGACCCTGGGGGTTCTCAAGGCCATGGATGAGGATCTCCCCGTCATCATTCTGACTTCCAGTCCGCCGACCCAGGAGCTTCTCCAGAAACTGGGGAGGCTCAAGGCCAAGAAGTACGTCAACAAGGCTTCCAAGGGCCTGGAGGCGCTGCTGCTCAAGAACCTGGAAAGCCTGTAGCGCCCACGCATCGGGCCGCCCCGATAGTTGCAGAAACTTTCCGGGTTTTCGAATCCCCCACGACCCCCGAACCCGATGTAGCCGCAGGTTTCAGCCTGCGCCCGCTCCGCAAACGGATTTTCGATTCTACGTTCTGCGGGCGGCGAGAACCGCCAGGGACGCGAACTTGAAGGCGGCGCAAAGTACCAGCGTACCCCACATTCCCGTCAGGGGCAGGAGCCAGAGAGAGGCGAGGAGCACGCCGAGGGCTGAACCGGCGAGGTCGAGAAAATAGAAGCGTCCTCCGAGGGGGCCTGCCCGTGTCCTGGCGTCCCGGTGCATGAGGGTGAAGAGGGGGAACTGAAAGCCCACCAGGAGGCCCGTCCCCGCCGAGAGCAGGATGAACGAGGCATCGACGGGAATCCGGCGGTCGAGATCGAAGGCTCCGGCCGGCAGCAGCTGGAGGACGGCGCCCATGGCCAGGGGCCAGAAGAGCAGGGCCGTCTCGACCGTCAGGAGAAGGCGGCGGTGAGTGGAACTCTTCTTCCGCAGACGCAGGCACAGGAACCCCCCCGCGGCCAGACCGGCCATGAAGGCCCCGTTGAGGATACCGATCTGGCGGTAGAGGGTCCCCCGGGCGGTCTGGAAGACAAAGAGGATGAGGTACTGGCAGGCCATGGCGCTCAGGCCGCTGGAGAAGGCCGCGAGACCGGCGGGAAATCCTGGTGACAGGGATGAACGGACGATGAAGAGGCCTGCCAGCAGGGCCGCGGCGGGCAGGAGAAACGGCAGGAGGCGTGCCGGGCCGAGGACGGCCTTGAGCCATGGGGCGAGAGAGGGGTCGCTCAGCCTGCTCCAGAAGAAGGTCGTATAGTAATAGGCCGCCGGAGAGAGGTCCCGGTTCGCCGCCGCCGGGGACGATATCAGCTCCCCCCGCAGGTATGCGATGCGCCCCGGATCGAGGTAAGCCGCCACCGCCTGCGGCCGGAGGTAATCATTGCCCACGCCGAGGCTCTCTATCCGCTCGCCTATCCTCTCCGGCTACAGGTCCGGGGCCCTGGGCGCGGTGGTGGCGAAAAGGAGATTTCGTCCCGCCGGAACGGCGGCTACCGAGGGGAAGACCTCCAGCAGGGTCTGGAATACGGAACCGTTGCGCAGCCGCAGGGCCTCGCCGAAGTAGTTCGGGGAGGCCGGGAGGGAGAGGGCCAGCAGACCGTCCCTCTCCAGGTTCTCCCGGGCGAGGAGGAAGAACTCCCGGGTGTAAAAGCGGTTCACCAGGGCTGACGCCGGCGGCGGCAGGTTGACGATGATGACGTCGTAGAGGCGCTGGTGCCGCCCCAGCCAGGAACGGCCGTCTTCGTGCAGGATCCGGAGCCGTGGATCCCGAAGGGACGATTCGAGAGGGGCGGGCAGGCGGGACCGGACGATGTCGAGGGCCCCGGGGTCGAGCTCCAGATAATCCAGCCGCTCCACGGGGTAGCGCAGGATCTCTGCGAGCCCGCCTCCGAGCCCCCCGCCGATGAGCAGAACGCTCTTCTGCGACGCCGCTGCCAGCAGGGGCAGGTGCACCGCCTCCGAGGCCGCCAGGGGGTCGGGAAAAGAAAATCCGGGACTGCCGTTTTCGTAAAGAGTCATCTGGTTGCCGACTCCGATCAGAGTCAGGTTCCCATAACGGGAATCCCGGGAGTCGATCATGGTCATGCCCGGCCATCGCCACGACTGGCTCTGTCGTATCCAGGGTGAGAGCAGGTCATTGCCCATCATGCCGAGGAGACCCGCGCCCACGGCGCCCGCCAGTGCGCAGGCCCGGAGCAGGCGCCTCGTGCCCACCCCGGCGGAGGGAAACATCCAGAGGGAGACCGCCGCTGCGAGAAGGGAAAGGGCGCAGCCGAACAGGAGCCCTTCGGTGCGCTCGGCGAGGAAGAAGGAGAAGATCGCACCCGCCGCGAGCCCCCCGGCGGCCTCCCAGGCGTAGGTTCGTCCGGGACCGGAACCGCTGTCGGAGGGGAGAGATGCGGCCAGGGTGAACCAGAGGCCGAAGAGGAGCCCTGTTCCCCCGAGAAGCGCGAAGGTGAGCAGGGCGGTCGAGCGAAACGCCAGCAGTTCCCCCGTGCCGACAGGAGCCCACACCCGCAGCGAGCGGATCAGGAGGATCGTGACCGGAACAGCGAGGGCCGCCGCTGTCGGCAGGAACAGCAGCAGGCGCTCGCGGCTCACCCCGGCGGGCAGGTTCGCCAGGAGCCTCCCCCCGACGAGGCTCCCCGCCCCGTTCCAGAGCAGCCAGGCGGCCAGAACCAGGCCGAGGTTGAGTTCGCTGCCGGTGAAGACGACGAAGAACTCCCTCACCAGGACCACCTGTGCCAGGAGGGAGAAGACCCCGAGGAAGAATGACAGTGACGGCAGGAGAGAGGCGTCCGCCCTCCGCATTCGGTCTATCCCCCCGTGGTCGACTGCCGCTCGACAGAGCCGAGGGCCAGACGGGTGACCTGCAGAACCCCTTCGGCCTCCTCGCGGCTGACGCGGATGAACTGCCACCAGTCCCGGTCGGGAAGGGGCGAGCCCCGCCTGACGCGGAAGCGGGCCTTGCGGCTCTGGAAAAAGGTGAAGACGTCCGCTATCCCCTCTGCCTCCCGGACGGGAAGAACGGCGGAGTACATTTTGAGGAAGTGGTCGCTCCTCAGCTCGGGACTGGACAAGGGGTTCGGGCCGCCCGGGAGAAGGTGCTCCAGTGCCTCCCCGCACAACTCGATGGCCCGCTCGTACTTCTGTTCGTAGAAGTCCTCCAGTGCCTTGTTCAGGAGCCGGTAGGCCTTTTCCAGTTGGATTTTCCGGGGCCGGGCCGGGCCGGCCGACGTCTCGCCGCTCACGGGGCCAAGGGTACTGGAAAGGCGGCGGGCAGGTCAACGGAGGGGCCGGCCGAAGGCGGTCGCGGGAAGAGGCCTTTTCCGGAGGAAAACATTAGTTGACTGCAAGGAAAAGGAAACGATATTTCACTTGACAGTGCCGGAGCCGGTTTATAAAGTAACTGCGTTTTATCTTCGTCCATCGTTCAGTACAGGAAATGTAAAGGGGACGCTGTGCAGAAGAGGTGCGGACCGTGAACGAGGCCGTGGTCGGCTACATACCGATACTTCTTTTCTTCGGCCTCGCCGCCGCCCTTGGCGTGACGATGCTCGTCCTCGGAATCATCGTCCGTCCCTCAAGTCCGAACCCGGTCAAGAAGATCCCTTACGAGTGCGGGAACGTCCCCACAGGCGACGCCCGTGGTCAGGTGCGCAGCCGCTACTATCTCTTTGCCATGCTCCTGGTGCTCTTCGACGTTGAGGTGATCTTTCTCTTCCCCTGGGCGGTCAACCTGAGGTCCCTGGGCCTCTTCGGCTTTATCGAGATGGCGATTTTCCTCGGCATTCTTCTTCTCGGCTACGTCTATCTCTGGAGAAACGGGGGGCTCGAGTGGGACTGATAGAAGGGCGTTTCGAGAAGAACGCCGCCACCGACGCGGTCGATGCGATCCTGGGGCTGGGGCGCAAGTACTCCCTCTGGCCCGTCGCCTACGGTCTGGCCTGCTGCGCCATCGAGATGATCCACACCATGGCGTCCCGGTACGACCTGGCCCGCTTCGGCGCGGAAGTCTTCCGGCCCTCCCCGCGGCAGGCGGACGTCATGATCGTCGCCGGCACCCTGACGCACAAGATGGCGCCCATACTTCGGCGCCTCTACGACCAGATGCCGGAGCCCAAGTTCGTGATTGCCATGGGCGGCTGCGCCACCGCCGGAGGGCCCTTCCGCACCTACAGCGTTGTTCAGGGCGTGGACCTGATCGTTCCCGTCGACGTCTACCTCGAAGGGTGCCCCCCTCGGCCGGAGAACCTCATCAAGGCTTTCATGCTGCTCCAGGACAAGGTGCAGAAGATGACCATCGCGAAAGACCCCGCCTCGGCGGGAGAGAAAGGGCCCTCCCCCGCCCGGATCACGGCGGAAGGGGAGGTCGTGCAGAGATGATCACTCCGAGAAAGGACGTGGGTGAGTTTCTGCCGCCCGCCCTGGAGGCGAAGTTTCCGGGGGGCGTCCTGGAGGTGCTCAGAAGCCGTGGCGAGCTCTATCTGCGGATCGCCTCCGCGTCCCTTCTGGATGTCTGCCTCTACCTCAGGGATGAGGAGCGGTGGGGCTTCGATTTTCTCGCCCTCGTCTCCGGTGTGGACTGGCTCGGGAAGGAGCCCCGGTTCGAAGTGGTCTACCACCTGCGGTCCCTGCGGAACAACCTGAGGGTCGGTCTCAAAGTGGACGTTCCCGACGAGACCGTTGCCCTGCCGTCGGTGTCGGGCATCTGGAAGACCGCTGACTGGCTCGAACGGGAGGTCTTCGACCTCTTCGGGATCCGGTTCACCGACCATCCGGACCTGAGAAGGATCATGATGCCCGACGACTGGGAAGGGCATCCGTACCGCAAGGACTATCCGCTGGAAGGGAGAGGCTAGAGATGGGCGCCACCGAACAGCGGACCATGACCCTCAACATGGGCCCCCAGCACCCGAGCACACACGGTGTCCTGCGGCTCATCCTCGAGCTCGACGGCGAAATCGTCGTCAAGGTGACCCCCGAGCTGGGGTACCTGCACCGCGCCATCGGCAAGATAGCCGAGGGACTGCGCTACGAGCAGTTCGTACCCTACACGGACCGCCTGGACTACCTGGCGGCGAGCATCAACAACCTGGGGTACGTCCAGGGGGTGGAAAAGCTGATGGAAATCGAGGCCCCGGCAAGGGCCCGTTATCTCAGGGTGCTCTTCTGTGAGCTCTCCCGCATCGAGAGCCACCTCATCTGGCTCGGGACGCACATTCTCGACCTGGGGGCGACGACCCCGCTCTTCTACTGCTTCCGGGAGAGGGAGACGATCCGGGACCTCTTCGAGGAGGTCTGCGGCGCCAGGATGACCCACGCCTACTTCCGCATCGGCGGGGTCCGGCAGGACATCCCCACCGGCTTTCTCCAGAAGGTGAGGGAGTTCTATCGGACTTTCCCCTCCCGGCTGGCACAGTACGAAACGCTTATTACGAACAACCCTATCTTTCTCCGCCGGGCCAGGGGGGTGGGAGCGATCTCCGCGGAGAAGGCCGTGGCGTACGGTCTCTCCGGTCCCTCCCTGCGAGGCTCCGGCGTCGAGTGGGACCTGAGGAAGGCCGAGCCGTACGCGGCCTACGGGGATCTCGACTTCGAAGTGCCCACCGGCGCGAACGGGGACGTCTACGACCGCTATCTCGTCCGGATTGAAGAGATGAAGCAGAGTCTGAGGCTCGTCGAGCAGGCGGCCGAGAACCTCCCCGAAGGGGCGGTGAAGGCCGACGCCCCGCAGTTCATCCGCCCCCCGCGGGAAGAGGTTCACCGGAACATGCAGGCCATGATCCGCTACTTCTACATAACCATGCACGGCGGGTCGCCCCCCCCCGGAGAGGTTTACTCGGCAGTGGAGGGGAGCAAGGGGGAGGTGGCCTTCTACCTTGTCAGCGACGGCACGCCGAAGCCCGCTCGCGTCGACATCCGCGGCCCCTCCTTCGTCAACCTGTCGGCCCTGAACGAGATGTCGAAGGGGCAGTACGTGGCGGACCTGGTGGCCATCATGGGGAGTATCGACATCGTGCTGGGAGAGGTGGACCGGTGAGCGCCAACGTCCAGGTCATTCCCGAGAGCACGAGAGAGCGGCTGCGGGAGCTCTTTGAGCGTTTTCCCCGCAAGCCCGACGCCCTTCTGACGGCCCTCTACATCGTCCAGGAGGACTGCAACAACCTGGCGTCGGAGGTGCTGGACGAACTGGCGGCGGTCATGGAAATGCCCAAGTCGATCATGTACGAGGTGGTGACTTTCTACCACCTGTACTCGACGAAGCCCCGGGGCAGGAACATCATTCTCATCTGCCAGAACCTCTGCTGCTACCTCCGCAGCTCGGACGAAATCTATCAGGCCGTCTACGAGGAGCTGGGGATCAGGCCCGGCGAGACCACCGAAGACGGGCGCTTCACCCTCGAGACGGCGGAGTGCCTCGCCGCCTGCGAGAGGGCGCCGGCGATGATGATCAACGAGAAGACCTTCGGCCCGGTGGATCCGGCGCAGGTGAAGGCGATCCTGAAGAAGTACTGACCATGGCGGCGCCCATAATATACAGAGACATCGAGACTCCGAATATCAGGAGCCTTGCCGTCTATCGCGAGAAGGGGGGCTACAAGGCCCTGGAAAAGGCCTTGAACGACATGAGCCCCGCCGCAGTCGTGGAAGAGGTCAAGAAGGCGAAGCTCGTCGGACGGGGAGGGGCGGGTTTTCCCACGGGGCTGAAGTGGGAGCTCGTCTCCAAGGACCCCGCGACGCCCAGGTACATCATCGCCAACGCCGAAGAAGGCGAGCCGGGAACCTTCAAGGACCGCCCGATACTGGAACAGATTCCCCACCGGCTCATCGAGGGAATGGCCATCGCCGCCTACGCCGTCGGGGCGGAGGAAGGGGTCATCGTTTGTCGAGGCGAGTTCATGGAGCCCGCCCGCATCCTGCGTGAAGCCGTCGCCGAGGCGGAGGAGGCGGGTCTTCTCGGGGAGAGGATCATGGGGAAGGATTTCACCTTCCGTGTCTGGGTCTACCGCACTGCCGGCGCCTACATCTGCGGCGAGGAGACATCCCTCCTCGAAGCGCTGGAGGGCAAGCCGGGCATGCCGCGCATACGTCCCCCTTTTCCGGTGAACAGCGGCCTGTGGAGCAAGCCGACGGCTCTGAACAACGTTGAGACCTTCTCCAACGTGCCGAACATCATTCTCGAGGGCGCCGACTCCTACAGCTCCCTCGGAACGGAGAAGAACGCGGGAACAAAGGGCTACTGCATCGCCGGCCACGTCAACAAGCCCGGTGTCTACGAGCTGCCTTTCGGAATCACCCTCCGGGATCTGATCGACAATCACGCCGGAGGAATCCTCGACGGGCGCCAGCTCAAGTGCGTTTTCCCGGGCGGCGCCTCCTCGAGCTGCCTCACCCCGGATAACCTCGACGTCGTCCTCGACTTCCCGAGCGTTGCCGCGGCAGGGTCGATGCTCGGCTCGGCGGCCCTCATGGTGGTGGCGGAGCCGACGTGCATGGTCGAGGTCTCCCTCAGGCTGGCGCGCTTTTTCCGCCACGAATCCTGCGGCAAGTGCATTCCCTGCCGGGAGGGGACCTGCCAGACGGTCCGCCTCCTCGATGGCATCCAGAGGGGGACGGGGCGCAAGGGGGACATCGACGAAATCCTCGATCTTGCCAGTGTGGTCCGGCAGTCCGCCTTCTGCGGCCTCGGGCAGGCGTGCATCAACCCCGTTGTCAGCTGTATCAAGCACTTCAGGCAGGAGTTCGAGGAACACCTCGAGGGCAGGGCGGCCTGCTGCCGTAAGGAAGAGGGATAGCTGTCGTGGAAGTGACCATCGACGGGAAGAAGATCAGCCTCGAAGGGCCGGTGACGGTGCTCGAGGCGGCCCGCCGCGCGGGTGTCGACATTCCCACGCTCTGCTGGCACCCCCGGGTAAGCGTCCTCGGCGCCTGCCGCCTCTGCATGATCGAGGTGGAGGGGATCAACAGACTTCTCGCCGCGTGCACCACCCAGGTGAGCGACGGCATGACGGTCCTGACCGACACCCCCCAGCTGAGGAAGGTGCGGCAGACGATGCTCGAGCTGCTGCTCTGCCGCCACCCCCTCGACTGCCCGACCTGCGTCAAGGGCGGGGAGTGCGAACTGCAGGAGCTTACCTACCGCCACTCGGCGCCGGAAAACCGCTTCCCCGAAAACCCCGGCCCCTACGCCGTCACCGATCCGAGCCCCTTTGTGGAACGGGACTCGGAAAAGTGCGTTCTCTGCCGCCGGTGCGTCCGTGTCTGCCGCGAGGTGAGGGGAGTGACGGTCCTGGGGGCCATGGAGAGGGGATACCACAAGCGGGTGGGTACGTATTTCCAGCAGCCTCTCAACAGTGAGTTCCAGGAGCCGTACAACTGCGAATTCTGCGGCGCCTGTATCGACATCTGCCCCGTGGGCGCCCTGAACAGCAAAGTCCGCAAATTCAGGGGCAGGACCTGGGAGGGGACCACCACCGACTCGGTCTGCCCCTTCTGCAGCGTGGGGTGCCTGCTGAGCCTGCAGGTGAAGGAGGGCGAGCTGGTCAGGACTGTTCCCCGGGAGGGGCCGAACAACGAGGACCAGGCCTGCTTCAGGGGGCGCTTCGGCACCGATTACGTCAACGCCACCTCCCGGATCATCACGCCCCTGCTGGGCCGGAACGGGAGCCAGGCTCCCGCCGACGCCGACGAGGCTGTCCGTTTTGCGGCGGAGAAGATCGCCGGGGCGCGGCGGGCGGAGATGATCGTGTCGTCGGGCCTCACCGGGGAAGAGATCGAGGCGGCCGGAGAGTTTGCCGGAGCCGTCCTCCCCGGAGGAACCTTGAGAGCTGTCGACACCCTGGGTCTCGAGGAACTGGCGGGCGCATCCCGCCCCTGGGAGGACCTCGAGAAAGCCGACCTCATTGTCGTCGCCGGCCAGGACTTCACCATCTTCGAGCCCGTGGCGGGGGTCCGCATCAGGGTCGCGTGCGGGAAGACCGGGGCGGGGCTCATCGTGCTCGATCCCCGGGACGCTCTCCTCGGCGGGGAGGCGGGCCTCTGGCTCAGACCGCCCGGCGAAGGGCTTTCCCTCCTCCTTGCCGGGCTGCTTCGCACCCTCGCCGCTTCTCACGGTGACCGCCTCAAGGCCGCCGGGGACGACAGCTTTCTCGCCTCTTTCCCGGGCGGAGAGAACGGGGAGGTGGAAAAGCAGCTGGGGCTCCCCGAAGGATCGGTGGAAGATCTTGCGCGAAGAGTCGCCGCGAGCGTGAGGGTCGTCTTCGTCGGACACAGGGGGTGGTACGATCCGGAAGGCTCCGTCCCCTCGCTCTTGAAAGAACTGGACAGGCTTCTTTCGGGGGAGGGAACCGGCATGCCCCTCTACCTGGGCAGGGACTGCAACAGCAGGGGGGCGGCCGCCGCCGCCGCAGCGGGACCGCCGCCGCCGGAGGGCGCTCCGGGCCTGGTTCTGCTCGCCGGCGCCGATCCCCTCGGCACCGCGCTCCCGGGTTCGCCCCTGGCGAAGAGGATCAGCGAGGCGGAGACGGTGATCGTCTTCGACACGTTCCTCACCGAGACCGCCCGGGCGGCGGATGTCCTTTTCCCGCTGCCGACCTTCGCCGAGAAGGAGGGAAGCTTCACTTCCAGCAGCGGCCTGAGCCAGCAGCTTCGGCAGGCCATGTCTCCGCCTCCGGGAGTCGTCTCACTCCGCAAGACCCTGGAGGGCCTGGCCTCGTCGCTGGGCAAGAGCCTTTCCCCGGGATCCTTGCCGAAGGGTTCGCCGCCGGGTGCGGCGTCTCCGGTTGCACCCGGCGGGAAGCTCCCCTCCGCCGGTGAGCGTTTCCTGGTGCTCCGCGGGATCCCCATCGCCGACCACCGGATCCGTCTCGTCGAGGAGAGCGCGCCGCTCTTTCCCGGGCCCGTTGTGGAGGCCCACCCCGCCGACCTCGCGGCTCTCGGGCTGAAAAGCGGCGACAGCGTCCGGGTCGTTTCCGGGGGGAGCGAGCTTGTCAGACAGGTGAAGGCCGATCTGAAGACACCTCCGGGACAGGTTCACCTCCCCTGTGATCCGGCCGACGCGGAGATGGCGGCCTTCGTCGGGGAATCGGAGAGGCCCGAAGGCTGGCCTGCAACGCTCCGCAAGCTGGCGGGCCTTGAAAGAGCCGCCGGCGAGAGTAAGGATCAGTAGACGATGACGCCCGCTGACCTTCTCTTCGTGCTGCTCAAGATCCTGGTGGTGCTCCTTCTCATCCCCGTCACCGTGGGCTTCTGCACCCTGGCGGAGAGAAAGATCCTCGGACGGATACAGCTCCGCTTCGGCCCGAACCGTGCGGGCCCCTTCGGCCTGCTCCAGTGGATGGCCGACGCGGTGAAGCTCATAACGAAGGAGTACCTCATCCCCGGCGAGGCGGACAAGGCGCTCTTCGTCATCGCGCCCCTGCTCACCATGGTGCCGGCGGTGACGGTTTTCGCCCTCATCCCTTTCGGCAAGGGGATGGAGATAACCGACGTGAACGTAGGCATCCTGATGCTGGTGGCCATCTCATCCCTGGGGACCTACGGCATCATCTTCGGAGGCTGGGCTTCGAACAGCAAGTACTCTCTCCTGGGCGGCCTGCGCTCGGCGGCACAGATGATTTCCTACGAGCTCTCCATGGGTCTCGCCCTGGTGGGGGTGGTCATGATGGCGGGGACGATGAGCCTCGTGGAGATTGTCGAATCGCAGAAGGGGCTCTGGTTCATCGTCGCTCAGCCCTTGGGCTTCATTGTCTTTTTCATATCCGGCGTGGCCGAGACGAACCGCCTTCCCTTCGACATGCCCGAGGCGGAGGGAGACCTTGGCGCGGGGTACCACACCGAGTACTCCGCCATGGGCTTCGGCCTCTTCCAACTCGGCGAGTACTCCGCGATCCTGACCATGGCGGCGCTGATGACGACGCTCTTCTGCGGAGGCTGGGGCGGGCCGGCCGCCGCCGCCCTCGGCGGTGCCGTGTCGCTGGGCTATTTCGTCCTCAAGACGTCCTTTTTCGTCTTCGTATTCATCTGGATGCGGGGCACCCTGCCGCGGGTGCGCTACGATCAGCTCATGGCCCTGGGCTGGAAGGTCCTTCTTCCCCTGTCGCTGCTGAACATCCTGTGGGTGGCGGGCTACGTGGCGCTGAGAGGGTGATGAGATGATCGCGGCGATACGGGAACTGGTCCGGGGCTTCTCGCTCACGTTCCGGCAGATGCTCACCAAACCCATCACCATCCAGTACCCCGAAGAGCGGCGGGAGCCCTCGGAGCGCTACCGGGGTCTGCACGCTCTCAGGACCGATCCCGGCACCGGCAGGGAGCGATGCATCGCCTGCTGTCTCTGCGCGCGGATCTGCCCCTCCCAGTGCATCCGGCTGGTGACGTCGGAGGAGGAGGACAGGAAGGTCATAGACATCTACGATATCGATCTCGGGCACTGCCTCTTCTGCGGGCTCTGCGAAGAAGTCTGCCCCGTGGAGGCCGTCGTCCTCACCAGGAGGTACGAGGCCGCCTGCTACCGCCGCTCGGAAACGATCCTGCACAAGCAGGACCTGCTGCGCCACGGGGAGGGAAGATGATGGGGACGGCTCTCTTTTTCGTCTTCGCCGCGGTGACCCTGGCGGCGGCGGTGCTGGTCATTACCTCACGCAGCGTCGTTTACAGCGCCCTCTTCCTGATCCTCTCCTTCCTGGGGGTGGCGGGGCTCTTCATCCTCCAGGGGGCGGAGTTTCTCGGGGCCGTCCAGATCCTGCTCTACGCCGGGTCCATCGTGGTCATGTTCGTCTTCGTGGTGATGATGGTCAACCTCAAGGAACCCCTGGTGCAGCAGTGGACGGCCTTCCGGAGCGTCGGGGCGTATCTTCTCGGCGGCCTGATGCTGGTGGAGCTCTTCTGGATCGCCGGCCGCGCCAGGGGCTGGCTCTCCGCCCCGAGCAGCGGGATCGAGACCGGCGAGGGGCATGTCGAGATGCTGGGAAAGGTCATCTTCCGGGAGCACATCCTGCCCTTTGAGCTTCTCTCCCTCGTTCTTCTCACGGCGATCTTCGGCCTTCTTGTCATAGGAAGGAGAAAGTGACATGGTGCCCGTCAGCTACTACATCGTATTGAGCGCGGCCCTCTTCGCGGTGGGGCTCGTGGGCGTTCTGGTGCGGCGGAACGTCCTGGTCGTTCTCATGGCCGTGGAGCTCATGATCAACGCCGCGAACCTGAACTTCATAGCTTTCTCCAATCTTCACGGGAATTACACGGGTTTCGTCCTGGTCCTCTTCGTCATCGGCGTCGAGGCCGCCGAGCTGGCCATCGCCCTGACGGTCATCCTGGCCTACTACCGTCACCGCGAGACCCTCGACGGGGACAAGATGACCCTCCTGAAGGGATAAGACGGGAATGCGGATGCGAAAAGAACAGACGCGGGTGACGGCATGACGACGGGGCAGATGCTCTGGCTGATCCCGGCCTTTCCCCTGGCGGCCTTCCTGCTGAACGGCCTGCTGGGGCGCAGGCTCATCCGGACGTCGGCCCACTGGGTGGCCCTCGCCGGGGTGGGCGCCTCGGTCCTGCTGGCCTACAGGGTCTTCTTCACCGTTCTGGGGGGGGAAGACCTTGCGGAAACCGTCTACACCTGGATATCCGTGGGGGGCTTCATCGTGCCCCTGCGGCTCACGGCGGACTCCCTGACGGCGGTCATGCTCGTGATGGTGACCTCCGTGAGCTTCCTCGTGCACTGGTACTCCGTCGGCTACATGCGCGGCGACGGGGGGTACCACCGCTTCTTCGCCTACCTCTCCCTTTTCACCTTCTCCATGCTGATGCTGGTGCTGGCGGGCAACTTCCTCCTCCTCTTCGTCTTCTGGGAGGCGGTGGGCCTCTGCTCCTACCTGCTCATCGGTTTCTGGTACCACAAGAAGTCCGCCGCCGACGCCGGCAAGAAGGCCTTCCTGGTGAACAGGGTGGGAGACTTCGGCTTCGTCCTCGGCATCTTCCTCATCATCGTCAACGCCGGGAGTGTCGAGTTCCCGGTGGTTTTCGAGTGGTTCGAGTCGGCGGTTCACTCCGGCGCCGTCGGGTCCGGGACGGTGACGCTGATCTGCCTGCTCCTCTTCCTGGGGGCGACCGGAAAATCCGCCCAGCTCCCGCTGCACGTCTGGCTTCCCGACGCCATGGAAGGCCCGACCCCGGTCTCCGCCCTCATCCACGCGGCGACGATGGTCACCGCGGGCGTCTACATGGTGGCCCGGTGCCACACGCTCTTCGAGCTTTCGCCGACAGCGATGCTCACCGTGGCCGTCGTGGGGACCCTCACGGCCCTCATGGCCGCCGCCATCGCCGTCACGCAGAAGGACCTGAAGCGGATCATGGCCTACAGCACGGTCAGCCAACTCGGCTACATGTTCCTCGGACTCGGCGTCGGCGCCTACGTGGCCGCCATCTTCCACCTCTTCACCCACGCTTTCTTCAAGTCCCTGCTCTTTCTCGGTTCCGGGAGCGTCATGCACGCCGTCGGCGGCGACGTGGACATAACGAAACAGGGAAAGCTCTTCGGCAAGATAAGGTGGACCGCCGTCACCTTCATCATAGGCTCCCTGGCCCTTTCGGGTTTTCCCTTCCTCGCCGGTTTCTACAGCAAGGAAGCCATCCTCGGGGCGGCCTACGCGTCGGGGCACACCTGGCTCTTCGCGGGGGCCATGCTGGCGGCGGGGGGTACGGCCTTCTACGTCTTCCGTGCTGTGTTCTCGGTCTTTTTCAGCCAGCGTGAGGCGGACGTCATCTCGGCGGACCACCAGGACGAATCGCAGGGAGATCACGGTCATGGCGGCCACGGCGGCGTGCACGAGTCGCCGTGGTCCATGCTTCTGCCCCTGATCATCCTGGCGGCCCTCTCCGTCGCCGCCGGGTGGGGCCACGGCGTCACCGACTTTCTCGGGAGGGTCCTTCCCGAGGCGGGCCATGGCGGCGGCCACGGCGAGGGCCACGGAGGGGTGAACATCGTCCTCGTCCTTTCTCTCATCATGTCTCTCGGCGGTATCGGCCTGGCCTGGGTGGTGTACCAGAAGGGCTGGATCGATCCGGAGAAGATGGCCCGCCGCCTCGGGCCGCTCTACCGT
>JAUWCW010000110.1 GCA_030609125.1 Candidatus Rokuibacteriota bacterium | reverse complement strand
GGTTGCACCGGTGGCCGCCTTCGCCGCGTCCTCTGTCTCCCCTTCGCCCTCCACGGCGTCCCCGGCCTTGTCCGCAGCCTTGCCCGCCTTTAGTGAAACCCGCTTGAACATCCGACCCACGCCCGCCGAGACGCCCTTGGCGGTCCCAACCGGGTCGGTGACAACCTTCGTCGCCGCGTCGAGCGACTTCTTTCCCGCCGCCCCCAAGGCTTCGACGAAGACCTCCGTCTGGCTGAGCTCCTTGAGGTCCGCCAGGCCCTTCACCTCGTGCACCCTGATCTCGACCATCCTCCGGGACTTTGCCTCGAACGTCCCGAAATCGCTCCGGATGGTGAAGTGGTTCATGAATCCGTCGTTGACCGCCTGGGACTCGATCTCGTAGTGGTCACCCTTGAGGAGGCCGGCGGGAAGCAGCTCGGCCGCCTTCAGGATCGGCGGCTTTTCGTATTCGGCGGCACTCACGCCCCCCCCGGGGACTGCCGACAGGGCGATCAGGGCACAGAGTCCAGAAACAGCATGGCGCATGAGTTTTTTCATAGTCGTTCCCTCCTGATGATAGGCCCAGGGTCCATTTATCCCCTGTCGCCCTCACCTGTCAAGACTGCTTTTTCCCCTTCGGGCGGTAAGGTTTCGACTGCCGTAATGCGGGTTGACATTGAATTCAAGGCTCGCTATAAAAATACATTGGATATCGGAAGGTGACGATCCCCGTCAGTGGTATAAGGAGAAAGCCATGTCATCTCGAAAACGTTTCACTCTCATCATGCTCCACCTCGCTGCCGTCATGCTTTTCACCGCTCCCGTGCTCGCCGCCGATGCACCGGCGATCGATCCCCGGGCCGACCAGATCCTGAAGGCGACGGCGGACTATCTGAAGGAGGCCAAGGCGTTCGTCTTTCACGCCGATATCACCATCGACGACATCCTCCCTTCGGGCCCCATGATCCAGTACTCGGGCTCCCTGAAGGCCGGAGTTAAGCGGCCCAACAAGGCGCGGTCCCTCTTCAGCGGCGACCTGCGTAACTCGAGCTCCTGGTACGACGGCAAGACCTTCACCATGCTCAACAAGAACCTCAACCTCTACGCCCAGTGGCCCGCCCCTTCCAAGCTCGACACCACCATGGACAAGCTGCAGGAGAAGCTCGGCGTCTCCCTCCCTCTCTCTTCGCTCTATTACAGTGATCCTTACAAGCGGTGGATGGACGGCGCTTTCGTCGTTATCTACGCCGGTGAACACCTCGTCAACGGCCAGCCCACCCACCACATCATCATGATCCAGGAAGACGTCGATGCCCAGGTGTGGATCCACGAGGGCAAGCAGCTGGTTATCAGGAAGGTGGTCCTCACGTACAAGAACGTCCCCGGCAACCCCCAGTTCACCGCGATCTTTTCGGATTGGGACTTCTCCCCCCGGCTCTCCGATCTTCTCTTCGCCTTCTCCCCGCCCACGGGTGCCGACAAAATCGAATTTCTCCCGGTGAGCAAGTGATGGCCAGGGACAACTCTCATACAGGAGCGTTGATGATGAGATACTCCAAGCGTTCTTTGACACAATCCATTCTGGTTGTTTCCTGCTGCGCCGCGCTGGCCGCGTCCATGATCGCCCCCCCGGCGGCGAAAGCGTGGACATCCGGCCGCAGCTACGGCTACAGCCGCGGCGGCTACGGCTACGGCTCCGGTAGCGCCCGCTACATGCAAGGCCAGGCCCAGTCGGCGGCGGAAGAAGCGCGCCGCGAGGGCCAGCGGCAGAAGAACCGCGAGGAGCTCGAAAAGAAGAAGGAAGCGTTTCAGACGGACTACCTCGCCTCCCAGGAGGCGATCCGGGAGGCCGCCAAGGCCGCCAGCCGTGCGCCCCGCGACGCCTTCTACCGCAAGCCCGGATCGACCACCTCAACGCTTCCGGGCGCCGCGGTCGAGCTCAAGGTGGGCGACACGACCTACCACTACTTCAGCGGGATGTTCTACCGCCAGATACCCAACAACTACATCGTCGTCCCCGCCCCGGTGGGCGCCGTGGTCGACACCCTTCCCGAGCAGATCGGGGCGGCGGTCTACAACGACGATGCCGACACCTACGTGTACTACTTCGGGACGTTCTTCACCAGGGAGGGGGACAAGTACAAGGTCGTCGCCCCTCCCCCGGGCACGATCGTCGGCTACGTCCCGGACGGCTACACCGAGGTCGAGGTCGGCGAGTCCGTCAACTACACGTTCGGCGATATCACCTATGAGCCCGCCTACCTTCAGGACAACATCATTTACCAGGTCGTCAAGAGCTGACAGCCCCGGTCTATTGAACGGAAAGGGCATCCGGGGCCGGGAGGCTCCGGATGTTTTCTTTCGAGGCACCTGATGGGGAATCATGAACTGGCCGGAAAACCGGCGCCGCCTTCGCTGCTGGTCAATATCCCCCGGCTGGTCTCCGCCTACTACACGCACCGGCCGAACCCGGAGGACAGTACCCAGCGCGTCTCCTTCGGCACATCGGGGCACCGGGGCTCTTCCCTGCGCGGGTCCTTCAACGAGGCCCACATCCTGGCCGTCAGCCAGGCCGTGGCGGAGCTGAAAAAAAACAGCGGCTTCAGCGGCCCCCTCTTTCTCGGCGTCGACACCCACGCTCTCTCCGAACCGGCCTTCGTCTCCGCCGTGGAGGTCCTCGCCGCCAACGGGACGGAACTGCTCGTGCAGCAGGGGCGGGGCTACACGCCGACCCCTGTCGTTTCCCACGCCATCCTGACGTACAATCGCGGCCGCAAATCGGGCCTGGCCGACGGCGTGGTCATCACACCGTCCCACAATCCCCCCGAAGACGGCGGCTTCAAGTACAACCCGCCCTCAGGCGGTCCCGCCGACACCGGCACCACCCGGACCATAGAGACGCGGGCCAACGAGATCCTTGACGGGGGCCTGAAGGAGGTCCGGCGCGTTCCCTTCGAGCGTGCCCTCAAGGCAGGCACCACCCGGGAGCACGACTTCATCGGCCCCTACGTCCGCGACCTGATCAACGTGGTGGACCTGGAGGCCGTGGCGGGCGCCGGTGTCAGCATCGGCGTCGATCCCATGGGAGGCGCCTCCGTGGCCTTCTGGGAACCCATTGCCGGGCACTACGGACTCGACCTGAAAGTCGTGAACGACGCCGTCGACCCCACTTTCAGCTTCATGACCGTCGACCGGGACGGGAAGATACGCATGGACTGCTCCTCCCCTTCGGCCATGGCCAGGCTCATCGGCCTCCGCGAAAAGTTCGACGTCGCCTTCGGGACCGATCCCGACGCCGACCGCCACGGCATCGTCACCCGCCGCTCGGGCCTCATGAACCCGAACCACTACCTGGCGGTGGCGATCAGCCACCTCTTTCGGAACCGTCCGGAGTGGCCCGCCGGGACGGCCGTCGGCAAAACCCTCGTCTCCAGCGCGATCATCGACCGGGTGGCGGACGACCTCGGCCGCCCCCTGGTGGAGGTTCCGGTCGGCTTCAAGTGGTTCGTCGACGGCCTCCTCGACGGGAGCCTCGGCTTCGCCGGGGAGGAGAGCGCGGGGGCCTCCTTTCTCAGGAGAGACGGATCGGTCTGGACCACGGACAAGGACGGCCTCATCCTGGGACTTCTCGCCGCAGAGATAACCGCCGTCACCGGCCGCGACCCCGGCGATATCTACCGTGAGCTTGAAGAGCGGCTCGGGCAGCCCGTCTACGAGCGTCTCGACGCGCCGGCCACGGCCGAACAGAAGGCGGTGCTGAAGAACCTCTCCCCCGAGGCGATCCCCGCCGGCGACCTGGCCGGCGACCCCATAACCGCCGTGCTCACCCGCGCCCCGGGAAACGACGCTGCCATCGGCGGCCTCAAGATCACAACCCGCAGCGGCTGGTTTGCCGCCCGCCCGTCGGGGACGGAGGAAATATACAAGATTTACGCCGAAAGCTTCCGCGGCGAGGGGCACCTCCGGCAGATCCAGGAGGAGGCCCGGGCAATCGTGAGCGGGGCTTTCAAATCCGCGGGGGTGTCGTGATGCCGGAGAACCCGCCGGATCTTTCCTACGACTCCCTGGCCTTCGCCGTCGAGAAGAACGCCGTGGAGCAATTCCGCGCCTGGGCACGCTGGCCGGGGCTGGAGTTTCGCGTCGACAGCGACCGCATCTGGACAATCGCCGGCGTTCGATCGCCCATATTCAACAACATCGTCCGCGCCACGTTCGATCCCGCCGCCGTGGAGGAATCCATCGACCGCGCCCTGCTCCCCTACAGGGAGCGAAACGTCCAAGCCTACTGGTGGGTCGGGCGCTCCAGCCGCCCCGCCGACCTGGGCAGCCACCTCACCGCCCACGGGCTGAAGACGGCTTTCATCGCGCCGGCCATGGCGGCCGACCTGCAGGCCCTCCCGGAGCACATCCCGGCCCCGGCGGGACTCGCCGTGGAAGAAGTCGTCGATGTTTCCGCCTTCAGAAAGTGGCTGAAGTTCACGGCGGCGGCCATGGATCTGCCGTCGACAGCCGTGACGCCGTGGACGGAGATGCACAGCTCCATCGGTTTCGGCCCCCCGAGTTCCCTGCGCCGCTACCTCGCCTTTCTCGGGGGGGAGCCGGTGGCCTCCGCTTCCCTCTTCAACGGTCCGGTGCTCGCCGGGGTGGAGAGCCTCATCACCGGGAAGGAATACCGCCGCAAGGGGATCGGATCGGCCCTCACCGTGACAATCCTCAGGGCGGCCCGCACGTCCGGGTACCGGGTGGGTGCGCTCTTCTCGACCCTCGAGGCGGCCGGCATGTACCGCCGTCTCGGCTTCAGGGAGTACGGGCGCCAATGGTGCTACCTCTGGGAGAGTGGCGGAGCGGAATGAACGACCAGTGCCCCATATCTCCGCGCGCCGAGCGCATACCCCCCTTCATGGTCATGGAGATCCTGGAGCGCGCCCAGGCCATGGAGCGCGAGGGACGCACAATCATCCACCTCGAGGTGGGCGAGCCGGACTTCGAGACGCCCGACTGCATCCGGGAGGCGGGAATCCGGGCCATCCGGGAGGGCAAGACGAAATACTCTCACAGCCTGGGGCACCTGGAGCTGCGCGAGGCGATCTGCGAGGACTACCACAGGGAGTACGGTGTGGACGTCACGCCGGAGAGAATCGTCGTCACCTCCGGCACCTCGCCGGCGATGTTCCTGCTCTTCGCGGCCCTCCTCGACACCGGAGACGAGATCGTCATCTCGGACCCCCATTACGCCTGCCACCCGAGCTTCGTCGACTTTCTCGGGGGACGGCCCATTTACGTGAAGGTGCGCGAGGAGGACGGCTTCCAATTCCGGCCGGAGGAGATAAAGGAGCGCATCACCCCGAAAACGCACGGCATCTTCATCAACTCCCCCTCGAACCCGACGGGCAACATCCTCTCGAAAGAGCGGATGGCGGCCATCGCCGCGCTGGGCCCATGCGTCATCTCCGACGAGATCTACCACGGCCTCACCTACGAAGGGAAGGCCCACTCGATCCTGGAGTTCACCGACAACGCCTTCGTTCTCAACGGCTTCTCCAAGAAGTACGCCATGACGGGCTGGCGCCTCGGCTACGTCATCGCCCCGGAGAAGTTCGTCCGGCCCATACAGAAGCTCCAGCAGAATTTCTTCATCTCCGCCGGCTCGGCCGCCCAGTACGCCGGCGTGGCGGCTCTGCGGGAGGCCGGCCCGGACGTGGCGAAGATGGTCTCGATCTACGACGAGCGCCGCCGCTTCATGATCCGGCGGCTGCGCGAGCTCGGCCTGGGAATCACCGTGGAGCCCACCGGGGCCTTCTACGTCCTCGCCAACGCCCGGCACATCGACGGGGATTCGACCCGCCTCGCCTTCGATATCCTCGAAAAGGCGGGGGTCGCCGTCACGCCCGGCGTGGACTTCGGCAGCAACGCCGAGGGGTACCTGCGCTTTTCCTATGCCAATTCCAGTGATAATATTTCGGAAGCCATGGAGAGGTTGAAGTTGTATCTCGAAGAAAGACAGGGGGTGAAGCCATGAAGAGTCTCGTCAGGTTGAACATTCTGCTCGTTGCCTCCATAGTGCTTGCGACAGGCGCCGCGGCGTCGGGCCAGATGCGAGGCCGGCCCCCCGGCTGGCGCGGGATGCCCCCGAAGGACCAGGTGGCGTGGGGCGAAGAATTCGAGAAGGCGAAAAAGAGCGTCCAGGAAAAGGTCGCGGCGGCGGAAGGCTTCTCCGAGGCGGCCTCGAAAAACGTCCTGGCCTCGCTGCCGAACATGACGGCAGCGGGTGTTCCCGTCGCCGACGCCCAGGCGCTGGTGGTGTGGCTCCTCGACAGGGACTTCGGGGGAGCCGAGATCGTCGCCGTGACAAAGACGATGTCGCGCGGAGTCCGGGAGGGCCTGAAAGCGAGCAGGATCAACTACTACATAAGGGACAGGGTGAACGAAGGCCTGCGGGGAGAGGCTCTGACAGCCGAGATCAACAAGGCCATCGACAGGCGGATGACACCCTGACCCGATTCACACGGCAGGAACATGCCACTCGTTGAACCGGTCATCCGCCCCCCTTCGGAGGCGGAGAGCTTTCTGCTCCAGGTGACCGTCGGCTGCTCCGCCAACAGCTGCTCCTTCTGCGGCGCCTACAGGAAAAAATCCTTCCGCACGAAAGACCGCGAGGAGATCGAGGGCGACATCAAGGAGTGGGGCCGCCTCTC
>JAUWCW010000320.1 GCA_030609125.1 Candidatus Rokuibacteriota bacterium | reverse complement strand
GCGATCACCACCAGTATCGAGAAGATCGTGTCGTCGATGATGCCCGCCTGGAGCCCGATGGAAGCAATGATCAGCTCCACGGCGCCCCGGCCGTTCATGGCAAAGGAGATCACCGCCGCCTCCGTGGTGTTCATCCCGCCCTGCAGGGCTCCCAGTCCTGCCCCCGCAAGCTTTGCCAGGATGGCGACAAGGAGCAGAACCGCGATGAGTCCCAGGTGTGTCGAGAAGACGTCGAAGGTCATGTGGAACGAGAGGCTCACGAAGAAGATAGGACCCAGAAATCCGTAGGTTATCGAGACGAAGCGGTCCTCGATCTTCTGGAGGAGTTCCCGGTTGACGATCCCCTCCCGAACGAAGAGCCCGGCCATGTAGGCGCCGATGATGATGTGCAGGCCTGCGAACTCGGCCATGATGCCGAAGACCAGGGCCACGATGAGGGCGAACGTGAAGCCCTTGGCTTCGCGCGAGGAGAAGTGCGAGGACAATTTCGGATAGAGGCGCATGCCGACGAAGATCGAACCCCCGAAAAAGGCGGCCACCTTGAGAAGTTGGATTACCATAGCCGCCGGCGAAAAGCCGTTTCCGTTGGCCACCCCCAGCATGGCGCTGAAGACCGAGAGAGAGAGCACGTCGTCTATGATGGCCGCCCCGAATATGACCGGCGCGACCCGGCTGCTGTGGAGTTCCATGTCGTCGATTACCCGGGCGTTCACGGCGATGGCGGAGATGGAGAGGCCCAGGCCGACGAAGAGCGCCGTCGACGTTTCCATGTTGAAAACGCGGGAACAGACGAAGTATCCCGCCGCCAGGGGAACGAAGAAGCCGTAGACTCCGACGGGCAGGGCGGACTTGCCGGCCTTTTTCATGTCGTAGGGATTCGTCTGCAGGCCGGCGTAGAACATGAGGAAGAAGACGCCGAGCTCGGCGAGGACCTTCAGCGTTTCGTCCGGATGGATGATGCCGAGGCAGCTGGGCCCGAAGATGATGCCCGCCAGCAGTTCGCCGAGGACCGGGGGCTGCCGCAATTTCCTGAAAAGAACCCCGGCGGTCCAGATGATCACCATCACGGTGAGCAGGTTTATGGCCGGATTGTCCGCAGGGATCGCCGCATGATAGAGCTGCTCAACAATCATCTCTTTTGAGCCTCGCCCAACAGAATTCCCCCCGGGAGAGCCGCGGGTGCCCCGGCCGGCGGTGTGTGCTTCCTGTATCAAATATAAGTCCCCCCCGAGCGGCCGACAACACGACCGCGTGGTTTCGGCCGCCTTGGCATCCCGGCCCCGCGTGCATACAATGCGACAGGGAAAGCCCGCAGCGGACCATGCGGCCGCGATTCAACAAACCTTGGGAGGTGCGGTATGGACGGAGCCGGTATGCAGGAGTGGGTGAGCGCGTTTTCGGGCAGGGTTTTCGACTGGCTGGTTTCCTCCGGCGTGGGGGTGCTCGTCGTCCTCCTGGGCACTTGGGCGGCCGTGGGGCTCCTTCGCGTCTCGGTGCGAAGGCTGGAGGGTCTGCTGACCGCTCAGGCCGAGAGGAGGTCAAAGGACGGTGACAGCGGGGAGGCCCGGCAGCGCATTCACACCCTCGTCGAGCTGCTGAAGAAGGCGGGCATCACCGTTATCTGGATCATCGCGGGCATGATGGCCCTGAAGGAGATCGGCATTGATATCGGACCTCTGCTCGCGGGCGCCGGCATCGTGGGCCTCGCTGTGGGCTTCGGCGCCCAGAACCTGGTGCGGGACGTGGTGAGCGGCTTCTTCATCCTCCTCGAGAACCAGGTCGGCGTGGGGGACGTGGCGGTGGTGAACGGTACGGGAGGCCTGGTGGAGGAGGTCAACATCAGGACCATGGTCCTTCGGGACTCCTCGGGAACCGTCCACGTCTTCCCCAACGGGACCATAGACACCCTCTCGAACATGACCAAAGACTGGTCGGCGATGGTTTTCAACATCGGTGTGGCCTACAAGGAGGACACGGACCGGGTCGAGAAGATCATGATGGAGGTCGCCGAGACTCTGCGGGCCGACGAGAAGTTCAGAGACCGCATCCTGGAGCCGATGGAAGTCATGGGCGTCGACAGCTTCGACGACAGTGCCGTCGTCATCAAGGCCCGCCTGAAGACAAAGCCGATCCAGCAGTGGTCCGTCGGCCGCGAGTACCGGCGCCGTCTCAAGAAGGCCTTCGACGAGCAGGGGGTCGAGATCCCCTTCCCGCACCGCACCATCACCTGGGCGGACTCGAGCAACCCGATCCAGGCCCTCGTCAGGCCGTCGGCTCAGTAACCGCAGGCTTCAGCCTGCGACCGGAACGGCGCCCGCTGCCACGATCACGCCCGTACCCGATACCCGGTAACGACCGAAACAGGAAAAGGGCCGCGGAGAATGTCTCCGCGGCCCTTTCGCTTTTCGATGTTTCTCTTGCGCTACTCCTGGCTCGACCGGTAGTAGTCCATCAGGATCTTCGCCACTTCCGGGCGGGAGAACTCGGGCGGAGGCGCCTGTCCCTCGCTCAGCATGGCCCTGACTTTGGTCCCCGACAGAAGGACCCAGTCATCCTTGGTGTGGTCCTTGCCGTCGCGCATCATGATCACCTTGTTCAGCTTCTTCGAGTAGGCGGTGTGGTCGGCCTTGAAGATCTTGATCTCCAGGGCTCCCTCCGGCACTTCCTCGTCGAAGATCGTCTGGGCGTCGAAGCCGCCGTAGTAGTCGCCCACACCGGCGTGGTCGCGTCCGACGATCAGGTGGGTGCACCCGCAGTTCTGGCGGAAGAGGGCGTGCAGCACGGCTTCCCGCGGTCCGGCGTAGAGCATGTCGAATCCGTAGCCCGTGACCATCACCGTGTTGGGCGGGAAGTAGAGCTCGACCATCTTGCGGATGCAGGCGTCGCGCACGTCGGCCGGGATGTCGCCCTTCTTCAACTTGCCCAGCAGCATGTGGATCACGGCGCCATCCGCGCCCACGAGGCGCTGGTCAAGATCACCATGGAGCGCGTGGGTGCGGACGGCGCCGTGATCCACATGCTGCTGGGTAAGCTGAAAAAGGGCGACATCCCGGCCGACGTGCGCGACGCCTCCATCCG
>JAUWCW010000266.1 GCA_030609125.1 Candidatus Rokuibacteriota bacterium | reverse complement strand
CTTTTCGATCTGCTGCGGATCGACCATTTCCGGGGGCTCGTGGCCTGCTGGGAGGTTCCCGCCGGGGAGAAGACAAGCGTGAACGGCGCGTGGCGGCCGGTGCCGTCGGAGGAGTTCTTCACGACCCTTCTGGGGGGCATCGACGCCCGCTCTCTCATAGCGGAGGACCTCGGGACCATCACCCCCGACGTGACGGCCGTGCGCCGCCGCTTTCACCTCCCCGGCATGAAGGTGCTCCTCTTCGCCTTCGGCGACGACCTTGGCGCCAACCCCTACCTTCCCCACAACCACGAGGAACACTGCGTGGTCTACACGGGAACCCACGACAACAACACCGTCCGGGGATGGTTCGAGCACGAGGCCGGAGAAGAGACCCTGGCAAGGCTTTTCCGGTACCTCGGCAGGGAGACCGGCCGCGATCGGGTGCACTGGGACCTGGTTCGGCTCGCCATGTCTTCCGTGGCGAACACGGTTCTTCTGCCCATGCAGGATCTTCTCGGGCTCGGCGTGGAGGGGCGCATGAACCTGCCGGCAAAGCCGGCCGGCAACTGGACCTGGCGTCTTGATCCGCAGGGAATAACACCGGGGCTGGAAGCGGCGCTGCTGGAGGTGACGGAAACCTTCGGCAGGCTTCGGTGAGGCCCCCGTTCAGCCCTCCCCGGGCCGGCGCCCCTTCGGTCCCTCTTCCTCCGTGCCGTCCGCGGCGGCGACGGCGAGGGTGATCTCTCCCAGAACCTTTTTCCCCTCGAAGTGTTCCAGCAGTTCGGCGAGACGTCCCCGGCGGACCTCCTCGTACACTTTCGTCAGCTCCCGTCCCAGGGCGGCCCGCCGGTTGCCGAAGACCTCCAGGATGAGCCGGAGGGTCTTGGCGATCCTGTGGGGGGACTCGTAGAAGACGACGGTCCGGGGGTCGCCGGCGAGGTCCTCCAGGCGCCGGCGCTTTTTCCCCGCCTTGACGGGAAGAAAGCCCTCGAAGACGAACCGGTCCGTCGGCAGGCCGGAGACGGAAAGGAGAGTGATGACAGCGGAAGGCCCGGGAATCGCTGTGACCTCGATTCCCTCCTCGACCGCCATCCGCACCAGCACGCCGCCGGGGTCGGAGATCCCCGGGGTGCCGGCGTCGGTGACGAGAGCGACGTCCATTCCCTCCCGGATCTTCTCGATGATGCGGGGCGCCCGCCGGAACTGCTGCTGCTGGTAGAAACTGGTGAGCGGGGTGTGGATGTCGTGATGTGAGAGCAGTTTGCGGCTCCGGCGCGTGTCTTCGGCGGCAATGAGGCCGCACTCACCCAGGATGCGCAGGGTGCGCAGGGTGACGTCTTCCAGGTTGCCGATGGGCGTGCTGACGATGTACAGACGCCCTGCTGATCTTTCGGCGGAGTCGCGGGCACTCCGGGAACGCGCCATGGAAGGCTTCCTTTCCCGCTGCCGGTCTCCGGCCTGTCCCCGGGCGCCGGCCTCGGCGGCGGCTTCCAGGGCTAGGAGGCCGAAGCTTCAGCGGCGGCGGGCGAAAGCTTCTTGTTGGCCGCCTTGTTCAGGCGGGAGATCTTCCGGGAGGCGGTCTTGTGGTGCATGATGCCCTTGGTGGCCGCCTTGTTCAGCTCCCGCACAGTCTCATGCAGGGCCTTGGTGATTACTTCCGTATCCGACTCGTTCAGCGAAGCGCGGAACTTCTTCGTCAGGGACCGGACACGGGTCTTCACCGACTGGTTGCGCAGATGCCGCTTTGCGTCCTGCCGGATTCTCTTGCGCGCCGATTTTGTGTGTGCCATCTTCTATCCTCCAGAAATGTCAGGCAAAAATGAACTTTTTGTGTAACATATACCACTATGGCTGTCAAGGAGAATGGGAATCGCGGACCCTCCGGAGGGGGGCGCCACCGGGAAGTGGCCAAGGCGGCGGGTCTCGTCAGTTTCGGGACCCTGACGAGCCGCATCATGGGGCTCGCCCGCGACGTGACGATTGCCTTCGCCTTCGGCGCCGGCCTGTACGCGGACGCCTTCTTTGTCGCCTTCCGGGTGCCGAACCTGATACGACGCCTCCTCGGCGAGGGGCCGATGAGCTCCGCCTTTATCCCCGTCTTCAGCGAGTACCGCGAGAAACGTTCCGAGAAAGAGGCGTGGAAGCTCGCCTCGAACCTCACGGGGCTGATGGGGGGGCTCGCTCTCGGCATCACCGTCGCCGGGATGTTCGCGGCCCCCGTCATCGTCCGGGTCATCGCCCCGGAGTGGGACCTGGACGGGGTCAAGGGGGGAGTGACGGTCCGGCTGACGCGGCTCATGTTCCCCTACCTGTTTCTCGTCGTCCTCTATGCCCTCGCGATGGCTGTTCTCAACTCCTGCCGCCGCTTCTTCGTCCCCGCCGCCGCTCCCGCCCTGCTGAACCTGGGAATGATCTGGGGGGCGCTGGTCATGGCGCCGTTTTTCGACCCCCCCGTCATGGGCCTCGCGTGGGGCGTGCTCCTGGGAGGGGCTCTGCAGCTCGGCGCCAACGTTCCGTCCCTTCGCGGCGTCGGCTACCGCTGGCGGCCGGGATTCGACACCCGCGACGAGGGGGTGCGCCGCGTCGGCCGCCTCATGGTTCCCACCGTCGTGGGTCTGGCCGTGAACGACATCAACCAGGTGGTGGACACCATCCTCGCCTCTCTTCTCGCCGAAGGGAGCGTCTCGTGGCTCTTTTACGGAAGCCGCCTCACCCAGTTCCCGCTGGGCCTCATAGGCATCGCCATGGGCACGGCCATACTCCCGACGCTCTCGGAGCAGTCGGCGCGGGGTGCGCAGAAAGAGCTCCGGGAGACCATCGGCTTCGGTCTGAGGGTTGTCTTCTTCCTCACCTTTCCGGCCATCGTCGGCCTCATCGTCCTGCGCGCCCCGATCACGGCCCTCATCTTCCAGCGGGGGGAATTCACCGTTGTCGACACCGTGGCCACCGGGCGGGCCGTCCTCTTCTACGCCCTCGGCATGTGGGCCGCAGGGGGGATCAGGGTCCTTGCCTCCGCCTTCTACAGCCTGAAGGACACGAGGACCCCGTTTCTGACAGCCGCGGCGGCGATGGCGGCGAACATCCTGCTGAACCTCTACCTGATGACCGTCATGGGACACGCCGGCCTCGCCCTCGCCAGTTCCCTCTCCGTCATCTTTCAGTTCTCCCTCCTCGCCCGGCTTCTGAGGCGAAGGCTCGGTCCCTTCGGCCTGGGCCGCATTCTGGGCGAGACGGGCAAGACGGTTGCGGCTTCGGCGGTGATGGGGCTGCTGTGCGCCTTTACGCTTACCGTGCTTCCTCCGGTGCAGGAGTCTGGTTTTGCGGTGCGCCTTGCCATCGTCGTCGGCGAGGTCCTGCTCGGAGGAATCTCCTACCTGGTGCTGACAGGCCTTATGCGCTCGGAGGAGCATCGCTTTTTCTTCGATCTTCTGCGGACAAAGATGAGGCGCAGTGGGTAAGGGCTCACGCAAGAATAAGTTCACAGAATTCGCGCTCAGATTCGGGTCGTATTTGGTCGATCTGATTGAGTGAAACCGCAGGAATAGCAGGGCTCTTTCGAGGATTTCGTGATTGAGGATCGGCCGAAGACGGCCTGAAGATGAGATGCGAAAATGGGAAATTATTCTTGCGTGGGTCCTTAGGGTTCGTCATGCTTGACCGAAGACTGATCAAGGAATTTGACT
>JAUWCW010000296.1 GCA_030609125.1 Candidatus Rokuibacteriota bacterium | reverse complement strand
GGGCATCTTTATTCTACTGTTGGGCTAAGATTGACACCACCTCTTCTTTTGGGTATGAATGACGAACCACATCCTGCCTCCAGAGGAGATTGCGGATATCCATGACTGGGAAAAAGCGCATGAGTTCGGTCAGTTTCAGATTCTGGGCCTTCTTTGGCGCCCTGGCCGTGGTCATCTGCGCCGGGACCGTCGGCTTTTCCGCCGTCGAAGGGTTCTCGCTGGCCGACTCCTTTTACTTCAGCGTGGTGACCATAACCACCGTCGGCTTCGGCGACCTGCACCCCGTGACCACGGCGGGCAAGGTCCTGGCGGTCATGCTCATCCTCATGGGGGTCGGCACCTTCATGGGCATGATAGCCTCCGCGGCGGACATGGTCCTGAGCAGAAGGGAGATGCTTCAGCGCCTGGAGAAGCTCAACATGGTGATCGGCGCTTTCTACAGCGAGGTGGGGAACAGGCTCCTGGTGGACTTTTCCGACTGCGACCCCAAGCTCGAAGAGATCCGCCAGGACCTGCTCGCGGCCACGAAGTGTCCCGACGAGGACTTCCAGCGCATCAGCACCAGCCTGCGACGGCACGAGCACGCGGTGGACATTCGGCGGGTGGACCTTGGCCGCCTGCGGGGGGTCCTGGCAGGCAAGCGGGGATTCATGCTCCGGCTGGTGGAGAACCCGACCCTCCTGGAGCACGAATCCTTCACCGACCTGCTCATGGCCGTTTTTCACCTCACCGAGGAGCTCATCCACCGCGAGAAGCTGGGCGATCTTCCCGAATCGGACATGGTCCACCTGGCAGGAGACATAAAGAGGGTCTACGGTATGCTCGTCAACCAGTGGCTCGACTACATGAGGTACCTGAAAACGAACTACCCCTATCTATTTTCCCTGGCCATGCGTACCAACCCCTTTGACGAAGAAGCGACCCCGGTGGTCAGGTAACCGAAAGGAGAAAACGATGAAATATCCATTGACAGCGGCCCTCGCGGTCCTGGCGGCGACCCTCTTCGTGTCCGGCGTCCCCGCCCGGGCGAGCGCCGACCCCGTGGAGACCCTCGCGGCAGGCAAGGCGGTCTTCGAAAAAAGGTGCGGTTTCTGCCACTCCCTCGCCAGGTCCCTTGCGCAGAACAAGGAGAGAAGCCAGTGGTCGCGGACGGTGAAGAGGATGGTGTCGTACGGAGCGCCCCTCAACAGCTCGGAGCGCGGGGAGGTGACCTCCTACCTCACGGCGAAATCCAACTTCGAGACGTACTGCAACACCTGCCACAGCAACCTCAAAGTCCTTTCCGGAGAAGCCGTCAAGAAGGATTGGAAGGAGACGGTGGGGCGCATGACGAAGCACCTGGATGAACTGGTTTCCAAGGACAAGGAAACAAGACAGCTGACAGCGCAGGAGGTGGACGAGATAGCCGCCTATCTCTCGATAAACATTCCCAAAGACTGAGCAGCGCGGCGCCGCCCGCTAGACCTTCACGTGCCCTGCCGCTCCCGCGGCGCCGATGGCCTTGAAGATCGCCGCGGCCCACTCGTAGGTGCGCCGGTTGATGCGGTCCTTGTTTGCCTGCGTCTCGTCGAGCATCTGCTGGTGGAAGGGTTTGTTGAGCTTCTTGACGTCGCCGCTTCCCCTGCCGATGCCGTTCTCGTCGCTGTGCTTCATCATCTCCCGCCACAGCTCCATCGATATTCCCTCGTCGGGAAGCTTGATGAAGTGGCCGTTCTCGTCAAAGGCGGCGTTGCCGTTGTCGTCCATTTTGATCCCGTAGTTCAGGTTCTGGAAGAGGGTGGCTATGTTGCCCTTGACGATCCCGTAGTCGCGGAACCGGCCGATCTTGTCCAGGGACGTCCCGGTGATGCCGTGCTGGGCGATGGCGACGTTCCAGGGTTTGACGGCTTCCGCAATCCGCCGGGTGAGATCGAGCTGGATCCCCTCGTGGGACCCGGGTCCGTAGTTGCCGTGAATGGATCCGTTGTTGATGGCCAGCAGATCGGGGTGGATGCCCGCCTCGACGAGCTCCCGGATGAACCACCCGCCCTCCTCGGGGGTGGAGAAGCCGCCCGCTCCGCCGATCTCGCCGATCTCCACTTCCAGGCCGAGGCCGGCGTCCACGATCGGCCTCGCAAGCTCCCTGGTGAGGCGGAGGTTGTCCTCGTTCTCGTTGTGCGAGGCGTCGACCGCCATGGAAGTCCAGCCGTTGGCGATCTCGTCGGCGATGAGCTTCCGCGCCGCTTCCACCTCTTCGGTCTCGGTGCTCTTGACTGTTATGTGGTCTCCGTGAATGGCGAAGGGGTGGGGGTTTCCGACGCGGTCGTTCACCTCCACCGCCGTGTCGTGGTAGGACTGCACGGAGAAGCCGCAGTATCCAAACTCCGAGCGGGCGAGCTCGATGATGTAGGGCGCCTCCAGCTCCTTGGCGGCGCGGGCGACCCCCTCCATTCCGTTGGGATGGCGGAAGTTGCAGGCGGCAAGGATGAAGTTGTGTTCCTTGGCGGCCTCGAAGACCTTCTTTCCGTTAACCTTCGGCATTGCGGCACCTCCTCGTTGTCTGGGGACCTGGAAATACTAATGAATGGGCAGGGGGGAGTCAAATTGAAGAAAGGCGGCGCGCTCTCGCTCCCTGCCGGTTGACGGGGCCGGAGACGAACATATACCATTCCGCCAGAATTCAGTGCGCCCCTCCCGTTTCGCCCCGATCCGGCGGGTTTCCGGGGGAGGCCGAGAAAGGGCTGACCAGGGATGTGCGGCATCTGCGGGCTCGTGTACGAAGACCCTTCCCGGAAGCTCCCGGAGGGGCTGATCGACCGCATGACCGACACCCTCGGGCACCGGGGCCCCGACGACCGGGGAACGTTCGAGGAGGAGGGGGCCGGGCTCGGGCACCGGCGGCTTTCCATCATCGACCTCTCCGCCGCGGGACGCCAGCCCATGGCGAACGAGGACGGTTCCCTCCTCGTCGTCTTCAACGGGGAGATCTACAACTTCAGGGAGTTGCGCCGCGACCTACGGGCCCGGGGGCACGTCTTCTCGTCCCGAACAGACACGGAGGTCATTCTTCACCTGTACGAGGAGAAGGGCGAGGCGTGCCTGGCGGAGTTGAGGGGCATGTTCGCCTTCGCCCTCTGGGACAGGCGCCGCCGCCGGCTCTTTGCCGCCAGGGACCGGGCGGGCCAGAAGCCCCTCGTCTGGGCCGAACTGGACGGGACCGTTCTCTTCGCCTCCGAGCTGAAGGCGCTTCTCGAAGCGCCGTCCTTTCCGAAGGAGGTCGACCCTTCGGCGGTCCACCACTACCTGACCTACCAGTACATCCCCTCTCCCCTCACCATATTCCGCCGCGCCCGAAAGCTGCCGGCGGCTC
>JAUWCW010000350.1 GCA_030609125.1 Candidatus Rokuibacteriota bacterium | reverse complement strand
TTCGTACAACAAGTTCTACATAGACGAGATTTACCACGCCCTGCTGGTCGCTCCCGTGCTCTCCCTCGGCCGCGCCTGTCTCTCCTTCGACCTGAACGTCATCGACGGGATCGTGAACCTGTGGGGCAGGATCGCCAAGGGAGGAGGGGAGTCCCTGGCGGTGATTCAGACCGGAAAGGTGAGGGACTACCTGCTCTTCATGTCCCTCGGCGTCGTCGTCTTCCTGGGAGTGTGGCTATGGCTGTAGAATCCCAGTTCCCCTGGCTCACGCTCGTCATCTTCGGGCCCGCAGCGGGCGCCCTGGTCCTGGGGTTGGTGCCGTCCTCCAGGGCGGGTCTCATCCGCTGGGGGTCTTTGGCGGTGACGTCGGCGGTCTTTCTGGCCTCTCTCGTTCTCTGGAGGGACTTCAGCCTCCAGCCCGGCTTCCAGTTCGTGGAAAAGCTCAGCTGGATACCCGCCCTCGGTGCGGAGTACCATCTCGGGATCGACGGGCTGAGTCTCTTCATGATCCTGCTCACGACCCTGCTGGGCACCATCGTCGTTCTCTATTCCTTCCCCACGGTGAAGGAGAAGGTCAAGGCCTACTACCTGACGCTTCTCTTCCTCCAGGCGGGCATGACGGGGGTTTTCGCGGCCCTGGATCTGCTCCTCTTCTATATCTTCTGGGAGGTGACGCTGATTCCCATGTTCCTCCTCATCGGCCGGTGGGGCGGACCCCGGAGGATCTACGCGGCGGTGAAGTTCTTCCTCTACACCCTGGCGGGGAGTCTCCTCATGCTGGTGGGCATCCTCGCCCTCTACTGGTACCACGGCGCCCAGACGGGATTCGCAACCTTCGACTTCACCCGGATCGTCCTTCTGGATTTTCCGGCCCGGCTTCAGCTCTGGGCGTTCGTCGCCTTCTTCGTCGCTTTCGCCATCAAGGTGCCCATGTTCCCCTTTCACACCTGGCTTCCCGACGCCCACGTGGAGGCGCCGACGACGGGCAGCGTCGTGCTGGCGGGAGTGCTGCTGAAAATGGGGACCTACGGACTTGTGCGGTTCTGCCTCCCTCTTTTTCCACAGGCGAGCGAGCGCCTGGCGCCGGCGATCATGATCCTGGGTGTGATCGGGATCATCTACGGAGCCCTCCTGGCCCTCGCCCAGGACGATCTCAAGAAGCTGATAGCCTACTCCTCCATATCTCACCTCGGGTTCGTCGTCATCGGCATCTTCTCCCTCAACGTCCGCGGCGCCGCCGGCGGGGTGCTGCAGATGATCAACCACGGGCTGATAACGGGAGCACTCTTTCTCCTGGTCGGCATGGTGTACGAGAGGACCCACCAGCGCTCCATACGGAAGCTCGGCGGGCTGGCGCACCGTCTTCCCGTCTACGCCACGCTCCTGGTATTCTTCTCCCTCGCCTCCCTCGGCCTCCCCGGCCTGGCGGGCTTCGTGGGTGAATTTCTCGTTCTCGTCGGTGTGTTCCAGTACCGGCCGCTTTTCGCGGTCCTGGGTTCGATCGGGATAGTTCTCGGGGCGGCCTACCTGCTGCGGATGGTCCAAGGGGTCATATTCGGGACGCTTCCCGAGGAGTACGGCGGTCTCAGCGACCTGACTGCCGTCGAGATCATCTGCCTTCTGCCTCTGGCGGTGCTGGTGATCTGGATCGGGGTTTATCCGGTCCCCTTCCTGGAAGTGATCGAAAGCGGTCTCGTCGACGTCCTTTCGAAGTTCACTGTGGTGCCGAGGTGAGGAGTGCCGTGATGCTGCGTGTGACGGGAGGGTTGATCTGATGGGTGAGATCTTCCGGGCCTGCGGGCCGGAAATCGTGCTGATGGCGGTGGCGGGACTGCTCATCGTGGCGGAGACGATCGCTCCGGGACGCTGGGGACGGAGCAAAGGCTACCTGGCCCTTCTCGGCGTCGCCGGCGCCTTCCTCCCTCTCTATGACACGATCGGTGCGCCTCCGTCCCTCTTTGGCGGAGGATGGGCGAGTGACGACTTCGCCGTTGTCTTCAAGGTGGTTCTCCTGCTGGCCTCCGTCCTGGTCATCTTCATGTCGATCGACGAGCAGTCGGACGACGCCCCCGCCGCCGGTGAGTACTACATTCTGACCATCATGGCGCTCCTTGGAATGATGGTCATGGTGTCGGGGAAGAACCTGATCACCATCTACCTCGGCCTGGAGCTTATGGCCATCAGCTTCTATATTCTCGCCGGCTTCACCTGGTATCGGGAGGAGTCCTCCGAAGGGGCCCTCAAATACGTGCTGACCGGTCTTTTTGCCTCGGCCTTGCTGCTCTACGGCATTTCCTTCCTCTACGGGGCGACGGGCACCATCGAGCTCGGCGCTCTGCGGGAGATTTTCACCGCCGGAGACTACTCGCCCGTCATGGCCCTTGTGGGAGTGGTGTTCCTGACCTGCGGACTGGCTTTCAAGATGGGTGCCGTCCCCTTTCACATGTGGATGCCGGACGTGCTGGAAGGAGCGCCCACACCGGTGGCGGGCTTTCTCGCCGTCGGGCCCAAGGTGGCGGTCCTGGCTGTTGCGGCCCGGGTCTTCCTCACTTCCCTCAGCCCCTTCTTCGAGCTCTGGATGCCCCTGCTGTGGACGATCGCCGCCCTGACGATTCTCTGGGGGAACCTGGCCGCCATTGCCCAGAGCAGTCTGAAGCGGATGCTCGCTTACTCCAGCATAGCCCACGTGGGCTACCTTCTCATAGCCCTGGTGGCGGCGGGAAGGCACCAGGAGGAGGGCCTGTCGGCGGTGGCCTTCTAC
>JAUWCW010000107.1 GCA_030609125.1 Candidatus Rokuibacteriota bacterium | reverse complement strand
ACGAGTCCGGCCTTGCCGGTGTTTTCCACGCCGTGTGACTCTCCCGCCGGGGCGACGAGGACCGTCCCGGGCCGTATCGGCCGCGGCGGCTTCCCCTCGGAAAGATAGTCGCCCTCTCCTTCGAAGACAGCCCAGATGTGATCACCGGCATGAACGTGGGGGGCGATCCCCTGGCCGGGCAGCAGACACCAGAGCGTGGAGCGGGAATGACCGGTGTCGGAGAGAGCTATCTTGCCGGCCTTCTCGTCGGAGTAGGCGATTTTCTCGCGATAGTCAAGGCACACCATCTTTTATCTGACTTTCTCCGGGGGGCGCCGCTCGGGGACGGCGGCGCGGGGAATGCCGCCCTCGTTCCATTCCCGGGAGACGTAGAGGTTGCAGTAGCAGCTCCCATATTCCTTGACGTCCTCCTCGCGGTACTCGCAGGGGCAGATGATGTCACGGTCGCTCTCCCGGCCGCCGGCGGCGATGCGGCAGGGGCAGGCCATGTAGCCGTAGCGCTCGCGGTTGAGCTGAAGGGCCTCGATCAACTCCACCGTCATCTCCCGGTCGCTGTTGAAGAAGTAGCCTTTCGGCTCCTGGACCTTGCGGAGCATTTCCAGCAGCTCTTCCGCCTTCATGACTGTATTCCCAGCGCCTTCTTGATGGCGTCTTCGTCGAAGCCGATGATCACCTCGGTTCCTATGATGATGGTCGGCACCGAGCACTTCGGATTGAAATTGCGCAGGTCGGCGATGACCGCCGCCCGCTCTTCGCCCGTCAGGGTGTCCACGTCGGTGAAGTCGTACCGGACGGTGCACTGGTCGAGGAACCGCTTGACCGCCTTGCAGTGGCTGCAGGTGCTGAGAGTGAACATCCTTACGGACGTGTCATTCATCTTCCGTTCCTTTCACGTGGAAGCTCTCGAAGATGTCGTTGAACCTGCCGTTTGAGTCGCGGAAGGTCTCCAGGACCAGCGGCGAGAAATCGGAGGGCTTGGTCCGGCCGTCCCCTTCGGAGATGATCTTGAACGTCTCGTCATGGCTCAGGGGCGGCTTGTAGGGGCGCTCGCTCCGGAGGGCGTCATACTGGTCCGCGATGTTCATGATATTGCCTTCCAGGGGGATCTCGTCTTCCCGCAGGCCCCGGGGGTATCCGCCGCCGTCCCAGCGCTCGTGGTGGGCGAGGGCGATTCTCTCGGCAAGCTGGATGACATGGGATTTCGACCCCTGGAGAATCGCGGCGCCGGTGGAGGCGTGGGTCTTCATGAGGGCGAACTCCTCCCGGGTGAGCCGTCCGGGCTTGAGCAGGATGTCGGAAGGGATGGCGACCTTGCCGATGTCGTGCATCGGACTGGCATAGTAGATCGCCTGCTGCTCCTCGTCGCTCCAGCCGATCTCCGTGGCGAGAAGCTTGCAGTAGTGGCCGACCTTCTTGATGTGGTTCGACGTGAAGCCGTCCTTGTACTCCGCCACCGACGTGAGCGTGAGGATGGTGTCGAGGTAGCTCCTGTTGAGAGCTTCCTTCGACAGCCTCAGGTCTTCGAAGGCCTCGCTCAGCTGGCGGGTGCGCTCACGCACCTGTTCGTCGAGCTTCTCGTTGTGCTGCTGGAGGAAGTCTTCGAACTCCTTTATCCGCAAAAGGTTTTTGACCCGGATGGTGACCTCCGCCTTGTCAATCGGTTTGGAGAGAAAATCGCTTGCCCCCACGGAGAGACCGTTCAGCTTCGAATCGCGACCCTCCAGAGAAGTGACAAGGACCACCGGAATCTGCCGTGTCCGGGGGTCCGACTTGATCTCCTCGCAGGCGGTGAAACCGTCCATGACGGGCATGACGACGTCGAGCAGAATGAGATCGGGAAGGTGGCGCCGGGCCATCTCGAGGCAGTCGGCGCCGTTCTCGGCGCTCATCACCTCGTAGCCCAGAGGGACGAGCAGGTCCTCCATGACCTGGCGGCCCAGGGCGGTGTCGTCGACGACCAGAATGCGGGGCCTGGACTTCGTGCCCCGAAAGCCGGTTGCGGCTGCAGTGCTCTCTTGCTCAGTCATGGCATCATCCTGCTGCCAGACCTTACTACCCGAGCCGGGCGTTCTTGTCAACAGAAGGGTAAAGAGGGGAACCGTATTGGCGCCTTTCGTGAAGAACCTTCACCATTCCAGTCCTCCTTTGGAAAAGGAGGACCGAGGGGGATACCCCGCCGTCGCCGGCGGAGCATAAGAGCGGGGCAGGCCGATCAGGTGGGATAGGATCCGCTGATATACTTCTCGTATTGCTCGATCCGGTGTCCCTGGTCGGCGATGATGGATTTGACAAGGTCTCCCAGTGATACGATGCCGACGAGCCGTCCAGCTTCAAGGACCGGCAGGTGTCTGATGCGGCGCTCCGTCATCAGGGCCATGCACTCGGCGACGGTCTGCTCCGGCGTGACGGTCCGGGCGGGCCAGCTCATGATCTCGCGGACGGTCGTCTCCCTCGAGCTTCTTCCGATGAGAATGACCTTGCGGGCGTAATCCCTCTCCGAGATCATGCCCACCACCCTGCCTTCTTCGACGACGACGAGGGCTCCGATGCCATGCTCCGACATGGCCTCCAGGGCCTCGAAGACCGACCGGGACTGGGTTATGGTAAAGACTTCCGCATTCTTTCTCTCGAGCAGCGTCCGGACCTTCGCCTCGGCGCACTCCTGCGCCCTGAGGTAGGACCCTATGTCGTCGTGCTCTCTGCTGTGAGGATTGACATTCTCCATAGTGCACCTCCGCCTCTGTTGAGTTCTCCCCGGATTCCCGGGTCAGTTCCATAATAGACCGCTCCTGCCGGTGTGAGGATCCGCCCTTGCTGCTGCTCTGCGCCGGACTACATGAAGCGGGTATATATTACTTATTGCCTAATATAAATATAGGCCCTGCAGACTCCTTGTCAAGGGGGGGCAGGGGGGGCGGGGGTAGTGGCGGGATTAATGCTTCAGAAGGCCTCTTCGCCGAAGGCTTCCCGGAAGCGTTCGGCGAAGGTCAGGGGCGTAAAACGGAAGGTCTGTGTGCCGTAGACCTCCACGGCGTAGGCGGCGTTGACGGCTCCCAGCCTGGCGGCGTGCACCATGTCCCCGCCGTCGAGGCGCATCCCCTTTATGAGGCCCGCCCGGTAGGCGTCTCCCGCACCGGTGGGATCGCAGACCTCGGTGGGGGGGACCGCCGGGATGTGAATGATCTTCACGGAGCCGTTTTCGAGAAACTTGAGCTCCGATCCCTCTTCGCCGCGGGTGGTAATGAGCCAGCGGGTCATTTTCATCATCGCCTCCGGGGCGAGCCCCGTCGTTTCCTTGATCATCTCCAGTTCGTAGTCGTTGCTGATGAGAACGCGTGAACCGGTGATCACCTCCCGCAGCCGTTCCGCGGGCCATGCCGGCAGGGACTGCCCGGGGTCGAATATGTACGGCACTCCCCGTTCGCCGTACCTGGCGGCATAGGTGTACATGTCGTCCAGGTTGCCCGGGGCGATAATGGCGAGACTCCGCTCAGGGTCGAGGCCCGAGGTGTCGAAGGCGGAAGGGTGACCCATGGCCCCGGGGTTGAAGGCCGTTATCTGGTTGTCCGAGCGGTCGGTGGTGATGTAAGCTCCCGCGGTGAGCTCGTCCGGGACGATCTCGATGTGATCGTCGGGGATCCCGTTTTCCTTCAGCCAGGCCCGGTAGGGGTCGAAGTCCCTTCCCGCGGTGGCGACGATGTAAGGGCGCTCTCCCAGCAGGGCCAGGGAAAAGGCAATGTTTCCGGCGGTTCCGCCGAAATTCTCCCTGAGCCCGTTGATCATGAAGCAGACGTTCAGTATGTGGATCTTGTCGGGCAGGATGTGATCGGAGAACTTGCCGGGAAAGTCCATGATGCGGTCGAAGGCCACCGACCCGGAGACATAAACGCTCATGCGCAGCACCCTCCTCAATGTCGTCGAGTGCAGGGATTGTAACAGGAAAGGAGGGCGCGGCCCAGAATGAGCTTCCGGAGGGGGCCGGCGCCGATCCGGCAAGCCGCGGAGGGCTATAGTATAATGCGGCGGGCAAGGGGAGGGGCAGAGATGAAAGTCGGCATCGCAGGACTGGCAAATTCAGGGAAGACCACCGTTTTCAACGCCCTGACGGGGCAGGACGCGCCGGTGGCGGAGTACTCGGTGAAGGGTTCGCCGACCAACGTGGGAGTGGTGAAGGTGCCGGATCCCCGGGTCGATGCGCTGGCGGAGATCTTTCAGCCCGGGAAGGTCACCTTCGCAACGGTCGAGTACATCGACGATGCGGGAATCGTGCGCGGAGACGCGGCCCAGAACCGCAAGGTCGTCGAGATGATCAAGGATGTGGACGCGGTCCTCCACGTGGTGCGCGCCTTCGAAGATCCCGCCGTCGTTCATCCGCTGGGCGCTCCCGATCCCCTCCGGGACGCCTCCACCGTGGAAGTGGAGTTGATCTTCTCAGACCTGGAACTGGTGGAAAAGCGTCTGGAGAGGATGGCCGAGGGGGCCAGGAAAGGGAAAAAGGCCGACGAAAGCGAAAAGGCGTTCCTGCTGCGCTGCGGCGAGGCACTGGAGAATGAGACCCCCCTGCGGGGGGTGGAGTTTTCCGCGAGCGACGAAGTGGTCATGCGGCACCTGCAGTTCATCTCCATCAAACCCGAGTTGATGCTTCTCAACGTGGGAGAGGAGGACCTGGGCGGCGATGAGGAAAGGGAGGTCCTGAAGAAGCTCGAGGAGGGCTACGGCCTCCCGGCCCTCTCGGTGCCGGGCAAGATAGAGATGGAGATCTCTCAACTGTCTCGCGAGGAGGCGCAACTCTTCCTGCAGGACCTCGGCATCGAGGAGTCGGCCATGGCGCGGGTAATCCGACACTGTTACCGCCACCTGGGACTCATTTCCTTTCTCACCGTCGGCAAGGACGAGGTGCGGGCGTGGACGGTGCGGCAGGGGACGGAGGCCCTCAGGGCGGCGGGCAAGATCCACTCCGACCTGGAGCGGGGTTTCATCAGGGCGGAGGTGGTCTCGTACGAGGATTTCAGCCGGGCCGGCTCCATGGCGGCGGCCCGCGAGAAGGGGCACGTCCGCCTGGAGGGCAAGACCTACACGGTACAGGACGGGGACATCATCAATTTCAAGTTCAATGTTTAGGGTTGTGTTGCGGTTAGTCCGGTCTGTTGTCGTGGTCGCCGCGGCGCTCCTGTCCACTCTGGCCATAAGCCTGGGCTCGCTCCTGAACGCCTACGTGCTGAAAAAGCCGCTTTGCTGTTGAAGAATTTTGTGAAAGGATGTAGTATTAAAAGGTTTAGGAGAGCAGAGTGAGACTTCGAAAAGAAGAGATAGACTACGTCGCCTGGCGGATCCTCAGGAAACTGAAGGAGAGCGGAGAGGTCGTCTTCGTCGGCTCCGAGGAGGAGGTGGCGGGGCGGATTCGCTCCGCCGTCGTCGCCGACCTTCAGGTGGAGGACGATCTGAACCGGGAAGTGGACGAAATTCTCAAGTCCCACCAGAGCGAGATCCTGAAAGAGTCGGTGGATTACCGGCGCATGTTTCAGTTGATAAAGAACAAGCTCTCCCGGGAGAGAGGCCTGATTCTGTGAGGCGCCGCACGGGAGCCTGGGAGGACGAAGCGTGAGACTGACAGACGACAAGATCAACTACTTGTCCCACGTGGTGGTTCGCAGCCTGAGCGATTGCCCCGAGGTGGATTTCCGTGTCGAGGACAACCAGGTGCGCCTGACGATCAAAGAGGCGCTGACCGAGAGCATTCGCGTCTTCGAGCAGCTGGAGGAAAAAGTGGCGGGAGACATCTCGTCCCGCTCCCGCAAAATCGTGGAAGGGAGCGGCGAGTGGGAAGTCGAGTACCGCCGAATCTACGAAGACGAAATCAACAAGCTCAAGGCCGTTTGATTTCCTCTCCCGGCAGGAATCGTTCGAACATTTCAGAACAGCAGGGTTATTCTTGCGTGAGCGCTGATTCATGACGAGGCGAAAGTCACTCTTCAGGGAGTACGTGGAGGCGATACTCATCGCCATCGTGCTGGCCCTCATTATTCGCCAGTTCATCGTCCAGGCCTTCAAGATACCGTCGGGTTCCATGAAGCCCACGCTCCTTGTCGGGGACCATCTGCTGGTGAACAAGCTCCTCTATCGTTTCCGCGAACCGGAGCGGGGGGAGATTGTCGTTTTCAAATTCCCGGAAGACCGCAAGCAGGACTTCATAAAGAGGATCGTTGCCCTGCCGGGCCAGGAGGTGGCCCTCAAGGAGGGGGTGCTTTTCATCGACGGGGAAAGGGCCGAGGACAGTCACGCGGACTACGAGATGGGCAGGACGGGGGAAAAGGGCAGGAACTTTGCCCCCTTTCGGGTCCCCGCCAGGGGGGATACGATTCGACTCGACTCGGACAGAAGAAAGTTCTACGGGTACATGATAGCCAACGAGCGCGGCCTGGAGGGGCGCGAAAGCATCGACAAGTTCGTCAAGAAGATAGTGGCCCGCGGCTATCACGAGGTGGACGGGAAGAAGTCGAGCACCTACACTGTGCGGAACGATTACTTTTTCGCCATGGGTGACAACCGGGACAACAGCTGGGACAGCCGCTTCTGGGGACCGGTGAGCGAGAACAGCGTCGTCGGCAAAGCGATGATCCTCTACTGGTCTTTCGACGACGCCGAGTACTACTTCACCTTCAGGCTCGGGGACTTCAACTTTACCTTCAAGAAGATACGCTGGAGCAGGATAGGGGACATCATCCACTGACGGGTCTTTCATGCCGCAGCCAAAGCTATCGGCTCTGAGCTTTCTCGCTGAATTTCTCGACTCCATGAGGGTCGAGCGGCACCT
>JAUWCW010000195.1 GCA_030609125.1 Candidatus Rokuibacteriota bacterium | reverse complement strand
GAGACCGCGCCTTCGCCACCGAGCTCGTCTACGGAACGCTGCGATGGCGAGGCCGCATCGACTTCTATCTCGGCCACCTGCTCGAGCGCGACCTCGACAAGCTCGAGCCTCTCGTCGCCACGGCGCTGCGGCTCGGCGCCTACCAGCTCATCTTCATGCCCTCCATCCCCCGCTACGCGGCGGTCTCCGAGAGCGTGGAGCTCGCCAAGAGCCGCGTCCCGAAGGCCGGCGGCTTCGTCAACTGGGTGTTGCGCCGCCTCGGCCCGCAGTACCGGGACCTTCCGGCGCCGGCGGACTTTCCCGACCGCACCCGCTGGATGGCGACCTATCACTCCTTTCCCCTCTGGATGGTGAAGCGCTGGGAGGGGCGTTTCGGCGCCCGGGAAACGGAGGTTTTCCTGGCGGCCATGAACACCTTCCCCCCCCTGGACCTGCGGGTCAACCTCCTGCGCGCCGGTGTCGAAGACGTCATGGGGGAGCTTCGGGCAACGGGAGCGAAGGTCGATCCCGGCCTCTACTCCCCCGTTGCCCTCCACCTCCGTGGTCACCGCCGCCTCACGGACCTCCCCGTTTTTCAAGAGGGGCGCGTCTACATACAGGACCAGTCGTCTCAGCTGGTTTCGCTTCTGCTCTCGCCGAATCCGGGAGAGAGAGTCCTCGATGCCTGTGCCGGAGTGGGGGGAAAGGCATCGCACCTGGCCGAAAGAGCCCGGGACCGAGGTGAAGTCACCGCGGTGGACCCGGACGGAGGCCGCCTGTCGCGCCTGGAGGAAAACGTTCGGCGCCTGGGCCTCACGTCCATCACGGCGCACCGGGAGGACATCCTCTCCCCCGGCTTTTCCCCCGCCGCTCCCTTCGAGAAGGTTCTTGTGGACGCCCCCTGCAGCAGTGTGGGCATCATCAGGCGCCACCCCGGACTGAAGTGGGAGAAGAGGGAGACCGACATCCGGCGTTTCGCAAAGCTCCAACTCGGTCTCCTGGAGGGGGCCTCCCGCTTCCTCGCCCCCGGGGGGACCCTCGCCTACAGCACGTGCACCATCGAGCCGGAAGAGAACGGGGAGGTGGTCCGCCGCTTCATCCGGCAGCACCCGGAGTTCGAGATCGTCCCCCCCCGGCCGACTCGGTGCGGAATCTGCGGGCGCTCACGACACCCGAGGGATTCATCGAGACCTTCCCCCACCGGCACGGCATGAACGGGGGCTTCGTGGCCCTGCTGCGCAGGTCCTCTCATTACCATGCACCCTCTTGTATGATATAAAATGGGTCTTCAACCAAGCCGGGGGCACACATCATGGTCAAGATAGCACCGTCCATACTCTCATCCGACTTCTCCCGCCTGGGAGAGGAAATCAAGGCCGTGGAGGACGCCGGGGCGGACTTCATCCACCTGGACGTGATGGACGGGCACTTCGTCCCCAACCTCACCATCGGGCCGGGAATCGTGAGCGCCGTGAAGGGCGTCACCTCGCTGCCCCTCGACGTCCACCTCATGATCACCAACCCGGAGCTCTTCCTGGAGGAATTCGTCGAGGCCGGCGCCGACTACCTCACCGTTCACGTCGAAGTTCAGCCCCACCTGCACCGCACCGTGAGCAGGATACGGGAACTGGGGGCACGGGCCGGCGTCTCGCTCAACCCTTCCACTCCCGCCGCCGCCCTGCAGGAGATCGTGCCCATCGTCGATCTCGTCCTCGTCATGTCCGTCAACCCCGGCTTCGGGGGCCAGACGTTCATCCCCTCGTCGCTGGATAAGATCCGAACCATACGGGGCATGATCGACCGGCACGGCGGAAGCGCCCTGCTGGAGGTGGACGGCGGGATCAAGGCCGACAACGCCGGCCCGGTGAGGGATGCCGGGGCGGACGTTCTCGTGTCGGGGTCCGGCGTTTTCCGCACCGACGACTACCGGGGGAACATCTCGAGAATCAGGGGGGAGTCGTGACCGGCATCAGGGAATCCGCGGACCGGGTGCTTTCTCTCCTGAGGGAGACCGGCGCCCTGCTGGAGGGGCACTTTCTCCTCTCCTCCGGGCTTCACAGCGAGCGCTACTTCCAGTGCGCCAGACTGCTGCAGCACCCCGGCCCGGCCAGTGAGGTCGGCGGCGCCCTCGCCGACGTCTGCCGCGACCTGGGGGCGGAGACGGTCGTCTCCCCCGCCCTGGGAGGCGTCATCATCGGTCACGAGGTGGGCAGGGCCCTCGGCACCCGGGCGATCTTCGTCGAACGGCACGAAGGGGCGCTCTGTCTGAGAAGGGGATTCGAGCTCACCCCGGGGGAGAAGGTTCTCGTCATAGAGGACGTCGTCACCACCGGCCGCTCGTCCCGAGAGGCGGCGGAGGCCATCCGTGAAGCGGGGGGAGAGGTGGTCGGACTGGGAGCCATAGTCGACCGCAGCGGCGGCGTGAAGCTCCCCTACCCCTTCCACTCCCTGCTGGGGTTGAAGACTCCCACCTTCGAAGCCCGCGACTGCCCTTTCTGCCTGAAAGGAGAGCGACCCCTCACGAAGCCCGGCAGCCGCGACCTTCCCGTGCCATGAAGAGCCTCCCGCCCGCCCGCAGACCCCCCGGAGGCGCCCTCGAACAGTGGGGCAGAATACAGAAATCGTTCGCCCGGGTCACCGGCTTCTCCTTCACCACCCTGGGGCGGGGAGGAAAGATCCTTGCCGAAGCGGGGGAGACGTCCCTCTGCCGCCTCCTTTCCGACTCGCCCGGCGGCGGGGACTTCTGCCGCGGCTCCTGTTTCACCATGGCCGAAGAGTCCCGCCGCGAGGACGCCACCCGCTTCTTCCGCTGCCGTGCCGGCCTGCAGTGCTTCGTTGCCCCCATCCGCGTCGACGGCCATTCCGTGGCGACGGTTCTGGGGGGGCGCATCCTGGAGAAGGCCCCCGACCCGGCTTTTTTCCAGGACCTCGCCGGGGAGATGGGGCTGCCCGAAGAGCAGGTCCTCAAGGCCGTCGGCGAACTGCGGCTGGCAACCTCCCGCTCCCTTTCGCAAACCGCGGAGATGGTGGAGCAGACGACGGCAGTGCTCTTTGCCGGCATGTACCGCCAGAACCAGGCCCGGAAGAAGCTGGCGCTGCTCACTTCCCTCTTTCGCCTCGGCACCGACCTCAGCCCCGAAAAGGATTTCCACGAGATCTACGCCCTGATCGTGAACACCGTCTCGATTCTCTTCGACGTGGAGGGCGCCTGCTTTCTCCTCCATCACCCGCAGAGCGGCACCTTCCGTCTCAAGACCGCCTTCGGAAGCGCCGAAAGCCACTGTCTCAGGCTCGAGCTGCCTGCCGACGGGGAAATCGTCGGCGACGTGGTCAAGGACCGCACCCCCGTCTTCACCGACGACCATCACCGCATCCTCAAGTCCGGGCTCCCCGGGGAGGTGCTCTCGGCGGCCTTCTTCCCGTTCATCTTCGGTGAGTCCGTCAAGGGCCTGCTCCTCATCCTGAACACCCCCTTCGACGCCGAATCGACGGAGCTGGTTCTTGCCTTCTGCAACCAGGCGTCCATGGCCATCCAGAACACCGTCCTGCGTCAGGAGCTGCGGGAAAAGATCGAGGCAGCGGGCCGGCTGGCGCGCGTCCAGAACCGCATCAGCACCATTCTCGACCGCGATTCGCTCCTGCAGACCCTCTTCGAGGAGGCGGCCAACATGGCACGGGCCGAGCAGGCTTCGCTGATGCTGCTCAACCGGAAGACCAACGAGCTCGTCGTCGAACTCGCCCGGGGCGAGTATTCCCCGGTCATCCGGAAGGTCGCCCTCGGCCCGGGTGAGGGCCTGGCCGGCAGGGTGGCCCGAAAGGGCCGGCCGCTGGTCGTGACCGATCTCGAGACGGACAGCCGCTTCCGGCGAAAGAGGCGGCCGAGGTACCGCAGCAACTCCTTTCTCATCCTTCCCGTGACCGCCGGCAACCGCGTCATCGGCGTCATCAACCTCGCCGACAAGGCCGACGGCGTCTTCACAGCCGAAGACCTGCAGCCCCTCATGTCCGTCGTCACCCACGCGTCGATTGCCCTGCAGCGCTCGGATCTTTTCCGCAGGACGCGGGAGCTTCAGAAGATATCGGCCACCGACCCCCTGACGCAGCTTCTGAACCGCCGCTACTTCCAGCGAAGATCCCGGGAGGAGATCGTGAGGGCCCAGCGGCACAACTCACCCCTCTCCCTGGTCATGCTCGACCTGGACGACTTCAAGAGCTTCAACGACCGGCACGGCCACCTTGCCGGCGACAATGTCCTCATCGGCGTTTCGCGAAGCATCCGCGACGCGGTCCGCAGCATCGATGTGGTCTCACGGCTCGGCGGAGAAGAGTTCGCCATCCTCTCTCCCCAGACGAACACAGCCGAGGCCATGATCGTCGCCGAGCGCGTCCGCCTGGCAGTGCGGAACAGGCCCATTCTCCACAGGAATAAAGAGCCCCTCGGCCGGGTGAGCCTCAGCGCCGGGGTCGCAACCTATCCCGACCAGGCCAGCACCCTCCGGGAGCTGCTCGACAACGCCGACCGCGCCCTGTACCGCGCCAAGAGGGCCGGGAAAAACCAGGTCGTCCTTTACAGCCCCGCCTGACCCACGGGAGCATTCGCGGAACGGGACTGGAGAGTGTGCGGGCCATGAGAAGACTGTCACGGCACTGGCGCGGCC
>JAUWCW010000159.1 GCA_030609125.1 Candidatus Rokuibacteriota bacterium | reverse complement strand
GTACGAGCAGCCGCTGGCAGTGCCGCTCGGTCGTCTCGAGCAGGTTCTGCTCCGGACCGATGTAACAGACCAACGACATGATGATCTCTTCCCGGATCGAATCGATCGCCGGGTTCGTCACCTGGGCGAAGAGCTGCTTGAAGTACGAAAAGAGCAGCTGGGGCCTCGTGGAGAGAACGGCCAGGGCCTGATCGTTGCCCATGGACCCCACCGGCTCCTGCCCGCGGGACGCCATGGGGCTGATCACCATTTTCAGCTCTTCCTCGCTGTAGCCGAAAGCGTGCTGCTTTTTCCGCAGCAGCCTCGATTCCTCGCGGGGGACGACCGACGGCGAGAAGAGCCCTCTCAGCTCGATGCTGTTCTCCCGCAGCCAGTGACGGTAGGGCTTCGCCCTGGAGATCTTGGCCTTGGTCTCGTTGTCGGGGACGACGCGGTTCTGGTGAAGGTCGACGAGAAGCATTTTCCCCGGCTGCAGCCTGCCGTGCCTCGCCACGCGCTCCGGGGGCAGATCGAGGACGCCCGTCTCCGACGCGAGGACGACGAGGCCGTCCCTGGTGATGGTGTACCGGCAGGGGCGCAGGCCGTTGCGGTCGAGGGTGCCGCCGATGAAACGTCCGTCGGTGAAGGCGATCGCCGCCGGGCCGTCCCAGGGCTCCATGATGCTGGCGTGGTACTCGTAGAAGGCCCGCTTGTCGGCGCTCATGTGAAACTTGGTGCCCCATGCCTCGGGTATCATCATCATCATGGCATGAGGGATTGTCCTGCCCCCCATGACGAGCAGCTCCAGCATATTGTCGAAGATCGCCGAGTCGCTGCCGCCCTCGACGAGGATCGGCTTGAGCTTCTCGATGTCATCCCCGAAGAGGCCGGAGCTCAGGAATGCCTCGCGGCCCCGCATGCGGTTGATATTGCCCCGCAGCGTATTGATCTCGCCGTTGTGGGCAATGAACCGAAACGGCTGGGCCAGGGGCCACGTCGGCAGGGTGTTGGTGCTGTAGCGCTGGTGGACCAGCGCGAAGCTGCTCGTGAAATCTTTTTCGACCAGGTCGGGGAAGAAGATGATGAGCTGGGTGCCGGTGAGCATGCCCTTGTAGAGGATGGTGCGCCCCGAGAGGCTGCAGATATAGAAGTAGTTCGTGTAGTCCTCGCCCCAGCCGGTCACCTCTTTCTCGATCAGGCGCCTGATGACGTAGAGTTTTCTCTCGAAATCGGAGGCGTCGATTCCGGCGCGGGAGAGAAAAACCTGGCTGATCTGCGGGCGGGTGCGGAGAGAGAGCTCGCCGAGGTGGCCGTAATCGACGGGAACGTCGCGCCATCCGAGCACTTCCGTCCCTTCTTCCCCGGCGATTCTGTGCACTGCCCGGCGGCACCTCTCGGCGTTGGCCTTGTTCATGGGCAGAAAGAGGCTGCCGACACCATAGTCCCCGGCGGGGGGGAGGACAAAGTCCAGGCCCGCCCCCTCCTGGCGGAAGAAAGTGTCCGGGATCTGCAGCAGCAGACCCGCACCGTCTCCGGTTGCCTGGTCGCCGCCGACGGCGCCCCTGTGTTCGAGGTTGACGAGCACCTTCACTCCGTCTTCGACGACGGAGTGCCGGGGGAGAGCGTCGAGGCAGGCGACGAAGCCGACGCCGCAATTGCCGCGCGGTATGCCGGGGTCGTAGAGACCCTTCGGCAAGCGATTCACTGTCATGTCATGGTTCCTTCCGGATTTTCTTCTCGTCTGTGCGACGTTATAATATGCGGGGAGCGAAAAAGTATATCAACACTTCCCAACTGTGTCAAATTATCCAGCAATATTCCTGGGTTACTGTCCGGACTTTCCCCGTGCAATCCCGTTCGCTCTGTGCCGGCGTCCCCGATCATTGCCCGCCGCGCGCCCGGGCGAGGAGTGCGGCGTAGAGCCTTCGGGCGCCGTCGTCGAATTCCTCCCTCATCTCATCGCAGCGCCGAAGAATTTCCTCTCTCTCATCTTTTCCCTCGAACCACCCCGCCAGCATCTCCCGGTCGACTTCAACGTGAAACTGCAGGCCCCAGGCCTCCTTGATCCGGAAGGCCTGATGGGGGCATACGGTCGAGCGGGCAAGCAGCTCGCCGCCCGCGGGAATGTCGAAGGTGTCCTCGTGCCACTGCAGGACGGGCATCGTTTCCGGCAGATCCCGCAGGAGCGGGTCTTCCCTCCCCGCTTCCGTGAGAGCGACGGTTCCCCACCCCGTCTCCCCGACCCGCGCCTTGTAGACCCTGGCGCCGCAGGCCCTGGCGACGAGCTGGGCCCCGAGGCAGATGCCGAGAAGGGGGACGCCCGCATCGACTGTCTGCCTGAGGAACCTCACCTCTTCGCGAAGGAAGGGGTGCTTTTCGTCCTCGTAGACGTTCATCGGCCCCCCCATGGACACGACGAGGTCCGTATTCCGCGGGCCGGCGGGGATCCGGTCGCCGCGGTACAGGTGCAGAGTGGTGACCGCCGACCCCTGTTCCTCGAGGAACGTGCCGAGCGTCCCGGGGCCTTCGTTTTCGACATGCATGAGAACAAGTGCTTTCAACGAAACAGTTCTCCTTCGGTTTCCGTGTCATGTCGCAGGCTGAAGCCTGCGGCTACCTTGTGTTCTGCGACTGCGGGAAGCGGTCCTCGCCGAGATCAGAGCTTCTCTTTCGGAGGCTCGTCGAGCCTCCCCGCCTGATAGCGGTTGGTCATGGGGAGGCGGCGGTCCCGGCCGAAGGCTTTGGGCGTGATTTTTACTCCCGGCGGCGCCTGCCGCCGCTTGTACTCGCTGCGGTCCACCATGCGCACCACGTCCGCAACGACCTGCGGGTCGTAGCCGCCGGCGGCGATCTCGTCCGGGGCCTTGTCCTCTTCCACGTACCCCCGCAGCACCGGGTCAAGGGCCTCGTAGGGGATCAGGGAGTCCTCGTCCTTCTGGTTTTCTCTCAGCTCCGCCGTCGGGTCCCGATTCAGGGTCCCGGGGGGAATGACCTCCCTGCCCGATTTCTTGTTGACGTGCTTCGACAGATCGTAGACCACGGTCTTGGGAACGTCCTTGAGGACCGCGAACCCGCCCGCCATGTCGCCGTAGAGGGTGCAGTAGCCGACGGACATCTCGCTCTTGTTCCCCGTGGTCAGAACGAGCCAGCCGAAGCGGTTCGAAAGGGCCATGAGAATATTGCCCCGGATGCGGGCCTGAATGTTCTCCGCCGCCACTCCCGGATCGCCCGGACCAAACGGCTCCCGCAGCTCATCGAGGTAGGCGGTGAAGATCCTCTCCACCGGGACGGTGATGAGCGGGATGTCGAGGTTCTGTGCCAGTCTTTCCGCATCGGAGCGGGTTTCCTCCGAACTGTAGCGCGACGGCATGGTCACCCCTTTCACCCGGTCCGGGCCCAGGGCGTCGACGGCGACGGCGGTGGTCAGGGCCGAGTCGATGCCCCCGCTCAGGCCGATCACGACACTCTCGAAGCGGTTCTTGCGCACGTAGTCTCCCGTGCCCAGGACCAGGGCACGGTAAACCTCCTCCACCCGGTCGAACTCCGGCGGCGGCGAAGGGATTTCTCCCGTGAGCCCGCCGCCGGCGCGGTCCAGATCGACGACGAGAAGCCCTTCCTCGAAACGGGCCGCTCTGGCGAGGACCTTTCCCCCGGGGCCGACGATCAGGCTGCCTCCGTCGAAAACGAGCTCGTCCTGCCCCCCCACGAGATTGACGTAGCAGACTGTGGCTCCCGTTCTCTCGGCAAAGCCGGCGAGAACCTCCTCCCTCTCGGCCAGCTTGCCGGCATGAAAAGGCGAGGCGGAGATATTGACCACCAGCGGTGCGGCGCCACCGGCGGCGCACCGCTCGGCGGCGCCGTTTTGCACCCACACGTCCTCACAGACGGTCACGGCCACCGGCACTCCGTCAACCTGGAAGAGGCGGCACTCCTCTCCCGGTGAGAAGTATCTCTTCTCGTCGAAGACACCGTAATTCGGCAGCTCGATCTTGTGGTACACGTACTCGATCCTGCCGTCCCGGACGACCGCCGCGGCGTTGTACACTTTCCCGTCCGCCGGGTCCGCAAAGCCGACGACGGCCGTGATCCCCTCGCAGCCGGCGGCGACCCTCTCCATGGCCTGCCGGCTGTCACTGAGAAAGCGGGGGCGCAGAAGAAGATCCTCGGGGGGGTAGCCGCAAACGGAAAGCTCCGGAAAGACAACGAGGGCGGCTTCCGCCGCCCTCGCTCTGGCGATTTCGTTCAGTATCCGGGTGACGTTGCCTTCGAAATCCCCAACGGTGGGGTTGATCTGGGCCAGCGCCACGCGAAGGGCATCCATCGAGTTTTTCCTCCGGATACCCTTCTTACCACTCTCCTAGAGAATGGGCAAGTACTTCTCCAGCTCGAACCGGCTGACGTGTGTCCGGTAGGCGTCCCACTCGATTTTCTTGCTCTCGATGAACTTTTCGAAGATGTGGCCGCCCAGGGCCTCTTTCACCAGTTCGCTGCCTTCCGTCGCCTCGATGGCCTCGCCGAGGCTGCCCGGGAGTGCGGCTATACCCGCCTTTTCCCGCTCGGAAGGGGACATGTCAAAGATGTCCACTTCCACCGGGTCAGGAAGCTCGTATCCCTTCTCGATCCCCTTGAGGCCGGCGGCGAGCATGACGGCGAAGGCGAGGTAGGGGTTGCAGGCGGGATCGGGGCAGCGAAGCTCGACCCGGGTGGCCTTCTCCTTGCCGGGTTTGTACATCGGCACCCTCACGAGGGCGGAGCGGTTCCGGCGGGCCCAGGCGATGTAGACAGGGGCCTCGTAGCCGGGGACGAGCCTTTTGTAGGAGTTCACCCACTGGGAGTTGATGCAGCAGATCTCCCTGGCGTGCATGAGGAGCCCGGCAATGTAGCTCTTGCCCACCTTGGAGAGGTGATACTCGTCTTCAGCGTCATAGAAGGCATTCTCGTTGCCTTTGAAGAGGGACTGGTGGGTGTGCATACCGCTGCCGTTCTCTCCGTAAATGGGCTTGGGCATGAAGCTGGCGTAGACGCCGTGGGCCATGGCCACCTCCTTGACGGTCAGGCGGTAGGTCATGGCCGCGTCGGCCATCTTGAGCCCTTCGGAGTAGCGCAGGTCGATCTCGTGCTGGCTGGGGGCCACCTCGTGGTGGCTGTACTCCACCTGGACACCGAGCTCTTCCAGGGCCTCGACGGTGTCGCGGCGCAGGTCGCTGGCCACGTCGAGAGGAGTGAGGTCGAAGTACCCGCCCGCGTCGAGAGGCTCCGGGCAGGGGCCGCTGTCCTTGAAGTAGAAGTACTCCAGCTCCGGTCCGACGTTGTAGGTGTAGCCGAAGTCCGCGGCCTTCTTCAGCACTGACTTGAGAGCGTTGCGGGGATCACCGGCGTACGGGACTCCTTCGGGGGTCAGAACGTCGCAGAACATCCGCGCCGTGTTCCCCTTTTCGCTCCTTCTCCAG
>JAUWCW010000180.1 GCA_030609125.1 Candidatus Rokuibacteriota bacterium | reverse complement strand
GGTCTTGGTGTCCTGCCCGATATCTTCACTTGACAGGAAAAAGGGTGTCAAGGCAAAAGATGCAGCACACTGGCCCGGAAATTTCATGAGCCATCTGCTGCGAGCGAGGATATCACGCGATCTCAAGGACTTTTCTTGTCTCACGACCTTGCTGTGCTTCAGCACAGCTTCACCCGCTCAACTGCGCAAAGCCCTTGATCTTACGTAATCTCCACGCTCTCGCAACGAAGTTCATGAAATATCCGGGCTAGAGGTCCAGAAGCGACGCCTGGATTGACAGCTTGCGCATGGTGGAGTGGATGCGGGAGAAGTGCAGGGCGTTGTGAACGGCGATGGACGCGAAATTGGCCAGCGACATGAGCACTCTGAGGTCTTCGCCGTCAAAGGATTGCCCCGAGGTTCTGCTCATGTTGATGACGCCGAAAATCATACCCTGGTTTTTCAGCGGTGCGCAGAGGAGGGATCGGATCTCGATGTTTCCCTTGACGTAGTCCGGGTCGCCGGAGACGTCATCTATCCGTTCAGCTTTTCCCGACAGCAGAACCCGGCCGGCAATCCCCTCGCCCGGCTTGAAGAGGATTTTGAGGTCCGACTCGGCGCCGAAGGCGGCGGTCACCGCGAGATTCGCTTCGCTGTCGTCGAGAAACATCAGTGAGCCGTTTTCCGCCTGAACGACCTCTTTGCATTCCTCCATGATCATCCGGCAGGTCTCCTCGAGGCTGGCGGAAGTTTCGAGAAACGCCGCTATCAGTTTTCTGGCGGTCGTCAGCTCGTCGCCTATCTTCCGCAGCCGTCCGGCGCCTGTCTCCAGGATCCGGAAGAGCAGGGTCGGATCGTTGCTTACGCTTTCAAAGAGCTTGTGCTTGTCCACCGATAGAAGCCTCGCCGGGCCGGAGGCCGTGGCGGTCGCGGACCTGGGTTTCTTGTCGAAAAGGGCCATTTCGCCGAGGATCTCACCGGCTCCCAGGCAGGCCAGGGTGTATTCCCCCGAAGGAGTTTTCTTCGTGAGAACCACCTCGCCGGACTGGATGACATACATGACATCGCCCTTGTCTCCCTCACGGAAGATCACCTCTCCGCCCTGGTACTCTTTTCCCAGCCTGTTGCTTCTCATGGTCTTCTCCCTGACAGTATTCCGGCGAACTCCTTCCAGAGGTCCAGGTGCATCGGCAGGTCCACCGCCTTGAGGAAGATGGTTTTGTAGCGCTCGCTTCCGGTGAACATGTTCCAGAGGATGTAGCTCAGTCTCCGGCGGCTTTCGGGGTCTTTCTGCTCGTCTTCCACCACATTGAGCATGCCGCTCGTCATCAGGCCGTGCTTCTTGTAAAGGCCGGTGATGAAGAAGAGATACCGCCCGAACCAGTTGTCTATCACGATGCTCCGGTGGACCTTGTAAAACGTGTCCGCGAAATGTCTCCTGCCGACACCGTGAAACATGGCGGTAGAGGCGGCCGCCTTGCCGGTGCGATAGGCTGCTCCAATGCCGTCCTTGAAAAGGCGCGTCGATCCGGCGTCACCCCACATTACGATCCGGGCGGTGTACGGCCTGGGGGAAGCGCCGACGTTCATTTTAGGAAAACAGGTGCAGGAGAGCTCGTAGCGCTCGCCCGGGGGCATCGCCCCTTTCACCACGGGATGGGAGAGAAAATCGCTGACCCGGCTTTTGCTCATGTTCTTCCCCAGGACACAGAGGGTGAGATGGGTCTGTTTGGGGATCAACGCCGCGAATTTAATGTCCCTTTCGGGAAGCAGGAAAAGATGTATGGAGTTGCCGAAATGTTCGGGGATGATGTCTCTTTTGAATTCTATCTCGGCAATGGCGGTTTTGATTGTCTTCGGCGGGCTGTATCCGAAATCACAGTCGCGGAATACCCTGGCTGACGGGCTGTTCACGCCGAACGCACCGACGACGAGGTCCGCCTTCTGGAGCAGGCCGTCCCGGGTGTAAAGCATGGGGCGGCCGTTCTTTTCTTCTACCCGGCTCACCTTTTCCCTTCTCAGCGACGCCCCCTCCCTTTTTGCGAGGTCGAGAAGAAAGCCGTCGAAGCTTTGTTTCCCCTCCGCGACGACTCCCTTCGGCCCTCCTCCCCTGTAGACGGTGGCTATGGAATGCTCGTTGGAGGGGGCCTTGATGTACACGCTTCCCTTCGCGGTGTGAAGGCGGTAAGAGTTGATTCCCCTCTGAACGACCGACTCCGGCAGGTTGATTCCCTCCACCGCCAGCGTCTGGACCAACAGCTCCGAGACGACTCCACCGCACCGGTTGCAGCCGGAGGGCCCTTCACCTGCAAAGTCCTTGGGTTCATAAATCGTGAGGTTGAGGTTTTTGTCGACCATTCTGGCCATCTGGAGGGCGAAGATGCTGAAGAAGGTCCCGGCCGGGCCTCCTCCTATGACCGCGATGTCAGACGGGTCTGGAAGTTCAAGAGAATCCATATGCCCCAATCCTTCCCTTCGGTTTTGGAGTCCTGCCGGATATCTTCACTTGACAGGAAAAAGGGTGTCAAGGCAAAAGATGGATCGGGAGATGGGGTATGTCCGCGCCGGTTCAGTGTGCGCCGTCGGCGCCGCAGTCGAGGATGATGTCGAGAAGGTTCTTCAGTTTCGAGGTGGCGAGAAACTTCTCGACCACCGCTTCTCTCCCGCGCTTTCCGATTTTTGCGGAATCTTCGCGGGAATCCATCGCCCGGATGCAGGTGCGGGCGAATTCGTCGACATGCCGGCCATACTCCTCGGCGCAGATCGCCCGCGCCTTGCGATCCACGCGGTAGGGTTTTACGGAGAAGCCCGTTGAGCCGTCGAGCACCTGCAGGGTTATGCCGCCCACTCCGTTGACGACGGTGGGGGCCTCTTTGAAGAGGGCTTCCGTGACGGTCAGACCAAAGCCTTCCCGAATGGATTTCTGAATTACGACGGCCGCGTGCCTCTGAAAGGCGTTTACGTCCAAGGGATCATCGCCGATCACAAGGTGGATGTCTTCCCGGTAAGGGCTTCTGTCGCGGTACTTTTTCACCATTTCTTCCATCGCGGCGCCTTCGGGGTCATCGTCGGCGGAATTGTAGACGAGCGCCAGATGACAGTCTCTGCCGTATCCACGGATGGTCTCGAACACATCGATCACCCCGCACGGGTCCTTCCACGGATCGAGTCTCGACACCTGCACCAGAAGGGGCCTGTCGGTCTGGATGCCGAAGCGGGTGATTCTGCCGCGCACTTCTCCGGTGAGCATGGTTCTGTTCTTGTCGCTGAAAGGATCGATGGAAGGCGCCAGCATATAGATGTTTCGGTAGCCGTTCAGGTGAGGTTTGACATACTCGTGCATGGTGGAGATGATCCCGTCGTAATGTGTCGCCTGGTCGACGACGAAGGACATGGTGTGGGGGTCCGGGGTCGTGGTGTCGATGTGGATTCTCCACAGTTTGAGCGCTTCAGACTGCTTCATGTGATGGATAAGGTAAAGCGGCTGAGGGTCGTGGATGATCACGACGTCCTCGCGGGAGAGGTTTCCAAGAAAGTCGATGAGGGGCCTGTTCAGGGTTCCTCCTCCGTTCTGGTAAAAGTCGTGGTATCTCGCGATCAGGCTCGCCGGATCATCGAGCATCCTGCCCTGAAGGGCGTTGTGGAATCCCTTCGTGGTCTCAAAAAACTCTTCGTTCCCTTTGATCCTGTACCATTCGGTGGTGATGCCGAGTTCGTTGGCCAGCGGCACCTCCCTCCTCAGGATCTCGGCGACTCCCCCACCGACGAACGTGGAGTTTACGTGAATGATTCTCCTGCCGCTGAAGCCCTCACGGTACTCCCTCAACTCATCGACGGCTTTCTTGCCGATGATTTCCTCATACCTTGCGAGAAGCCCGCCCTGTTTGCCCGATGGAATGAACCTGTGTTGTTCCAATCTCTGGTTCTGCGCCATCATGTCATGGTTTCCTCCCGGTGCATGGTATTTGCACAAAACATGCCAACTAATATATCACTTCGTAACTTGTTGTTTTAGTTAGATATGATAACTATATAGTCACCCATTATGTCGAGCATGGATAGTAAAAAAGCTGACGTAAGTGTAAAGTCATTCGACACCATGGTATGACCTCCTCCACGGAACAACGGGGAGTACGGGGTCAGCCCTTGAATCGTGACAAGACGTTGCCTTTTTGGCGATGATCATTCACGATTCAAGGGCTGACCCCATAACGCATGCGCGGTGAGATTGACACGCTCCCGACGCGATGAAACAATCCACCTGAACGATACGCTCCGCCAACCGAGGAGGCTCATGTCCCGCATCGGGGCTCAAAGATCATGGAAGAGAAGTCCATCGAGCTGAGCGACGTCTTCGAGGACCTCGTCGACTGGCCGAAGCGCCTGGCGGGGGAGGAGCCCTTCTTCCGCCGGTTCTTCGAGAGCGTCGGCGCCGGGTCCGTCCTCGACGTCGCCTGCGGCACCGGTCAGCACGCGGCACTCTTTCACTCCTGGGGTATGCGTGTCGAGGGGGCGGACATCAGTCCCCGCATGATCGAGCGCGCCCGCGCCTCCTTCGGGGAGCCGGACGGATTGCGCTGGGCGGTGCGGGGGTATGACGAACCGGTCCGCCCGCCTGAAGCCTTCGACGCGGCCCTCTGCGTAGGCAACTCCCTGGCGCTGGCGCCGGACAGGGCGACGGTGCGCCGGGCGGCGGCCTCCATGGTCGGAGCCGTCCGCAAGGGGGGGGCAATCGCTGTCCATCTGCTCAACCTCTGGCGTTTTCCCGAAGGTCCTGTGCTGTGGCAGAAGTGCCGCCGCTCCTCCCGTCCCGAGGGGGAGGCACTGATCGTGAAGGGGGTCCACCGCTGCGGCCCTCACGCCTACGTGGAGCTTCTCCTCGCCCCCATCGCCGCCCCCGAGTCGATGCGGACCACCCACCTGACGCTCATCTGCCTCGAGGCGGCGGAGCTGGAGGAGATGTTCCGCGAGAGCGGCGCGACAGCCGTTGAGCTCAGCGGCCACTACGACGGGAGGCCCTACGAG
>JAUWCW010000037.1 GCA_030609125.1 Candidatus Rokuibacteriota bacterium | reverse complement strand
GGAGGAGGTGGGGCATTTGACCTAGAGAAGCCGCAGGATCCCCTGAGCTGCCCGGATGCCGCTTGCCCACGCGCCCGTTATCCCCCGCGAGGTGCCGGCGCCGTCGCCGATCATGTAGATCCCGGCCTTCACCTGGAAATGCTCGTCCAGGAAGGCGGGCTTGTTGGCGTACATCTTGATCTCCGGGTAGTACATGATGGTGCTCGGGTGCAGGACGCCGGGGACGATGGTGTCCAGCTTCTTCAGCGCCGCCCAGAGGTCCTTCATGATCTTCGAGGGCACGGCCAGGCCGAGGTCGCCGGCGGTCACGCTGCAGGTCGGGGCAAAGTCGTAAAGGTCCCGGGTGAAGGTCGCTTCCCGGGAGCGCTTTCCCATGCGGAAGTCGCCCACGCGCTGCATGAGCGGCTTTCCCCCGCCGATCTCGTTGGCCAGGCGCCCGAGATAGACCGCCATCTGGTGGCCGCTGCGCACGGGATCCTCCAGCCGGATCGTCCTCAGGAGGGCGAAATTGACCAGGTCGTTGCGCCGGCTACCGGCCGAGAGGGCGTGCCCGTTGATGAGCTTGAAATCCTGGTATTGTTCAAGAACGACGCGGGCGAGGCCCGAATTGGTGCAGAAGGTCCTCACACCGTTCTCGAAGTAGATCTTCGGATCGTAGTAATCCCGCACGATGGAGTAGTTCTCGATTCTTGTCTCCAGGCGGATTCCGATGTCGACGATGTTGTCCACGTAGGCGACCCCGAGCTCTTCCATGATCCGCTTGAGGAAGCGAAACCCTTTCCTGCCGGGGGCGATGATGACGGCCTTTGCGGATACCTTCCCGCCGTCCGTGAAGGCGACGCCGGCTTTTCCGCCGCGGCTGAAGACCTCGGCCACCTCCTTTTTCACCACGACCCGAACGCCCATCGACTCCAGCTCCGACAGCAGCCGCCGTATCAGCGTCTTGCTCCTGTCCGATCCCACGTGGGCCTGCCTCACGTCGCAGAGGGAGACGCTGATTTGCCGGGCCCGCCGGCGGTACTGCTCCAGGTTGTGCTTTTTCATGATGACCGGCTGCAGGTGCCTCTCGACCTGGGCGAGGATCTCCTCGGCGCTCTCTTTGCTCCAGTACTCTTCGGCGAAGCCGATGGGGAAGGTGTAGTTCTGCTTGCAGTCGTTGAGCAGGCCTCCGGAGCAGATCTTCTCCTTGTCGACCAGGAGGACCTTCAGGGCGGGATCGTTCTCGATGAGGTGAAACGCGGCCCCCAGCCCGGCCGGGCCGGTGCCGACGATGACGACGTCATAGCTGTCCGAGATCATTCCGTCTCCCTCCCGCAGATAAGGTACCACGGGGAAGCCGTTTCGTGTCTGCCAGAACGGGATCCGTTCCGACAGCTCTCCGACAATCGGCTTTCTTCTTGACTGGATCCGGCGTGAAGGCACAATACGAACCATGCACCCTGTTCTCTTCACTCTCCCCGGCGGTTTCGCGTTTCACACTTACGGCTTCGTCCTGGCCGTCGCGTTCATCCTGGGACTGGAGCTGACCACCCGCCGCGCGAAAAAGGAGGGCCTGCCCTGGGAGAAGATCTTCCCCGCCGGCATCGTCACCCTCGTGGGGGCGCTCCTCGGGGCGAAGATCTTCTTCATATTATTCGAGCCGGGGGGGCTGAAGGAGCTCACCGACCTGTCGTCTCTGGCCAGGGGGGGCCTCGTCTGGTACGGAGGCGTCATCGGGGGCGCCGCCGCCTTCTTTCTGGCCGCCCGCCTCTATCGTCTTCCCGCGGTCCGCGTGCTCGACGTGGCCGCCCCCTACGTCGCGCTCGGCTACGGCATCCACCGCCTGGCGGGCTGTTTCTCGGCGGGCTGCTGCTACGGAAAGCCGACGGACGCGGCCTGGGGGGTCGTTTTCCCCCCCGGGTCCCAGGCGGCCCGCGCCTTCGGTGAGGGGGTGGCGGTGCATCCCACTCAGATCTATCTCGCCGCCGTCGGCTTCCTGATGTTCTTCGCCCTCCTCTGGATGCGCAGGAGAAAGAAGCAGGACGGGGAGGTGGTCTGGCTCTTCTTTGTCCTCTACGCGCTGGCTCGGCCCTTCGTGGAGATCTTCAGGGCCGGCAGTCACCGGACAGCCGATGGCGGCTGGCTGACGGCGCCGCCCCAGATGACGAGCTGGATCATTCTCGGCATCTGCTCTCTGCTCCTCTTCCGGAGTGTCCGCCTCGGGAAGAACGTTTGACAGAAGAACGTTTGACAGGGAGTCTTCCCGGATATTCTTGGTATAATGCGGGAAGTGCGAAAGGGCAGTTGGGCAATATGAAGATCAGAATTCTGCTGCTTGTCGCGGCCGGCATCTGCTGCATGGGCGCATCACGCCCCGGGATCGGGGCGGTGGAGCCCTATTTCGGTGAGAACTACGAAAAGATGCAGGCCGTCGCACGGCAGTACGACCAGAAGTACCACGAAGGGATAAAGATCACGGGTACCCCCGACTACATAGCCCGGATCCGCGCGGCCCTCGACCTCATCGAGGCGCGGGACTCCCGCAACTGGTACTTCGTGAGAAAGAACATCAGGAGAATCACCCTGAACGGCCACTCGGGCATGGACATCGGCGGCGGCAGAATGACCTCGGCGGCCGGGGGAAACGAGGCGGTTGAGGCGCTGGCGGGAGGCGTCGTCCACGAGGCCTGGCACCGGGAACTCTACCTCATGGGCAGGCCGTGGCGGGGACGGGAGGCGGAGACTTTCTGTCTGCGGAAGCAGAACGAGATCCTGGGCAGGCTCGACAGCGCGCTGCTGGACATCGACGAGATGCTCCGGAGCGAGTACTGGGAGGTCGACTACTGGTCGAGGCAGTGGTGACGCGCCGCACGGGGCGGCCGGGGGATGTGTCAACGCGGATAAGGACGAAAGAACTATGAAAAGACTTGCATGGATCGTGGGCTTGGCGGTGCTTTTTCACTCTTCGGCGGCGCCGGCCGATCCGGGGGAGGTCATCAGCTCCCTCATGAAGGTCCCCCTGCCGGCGGAATTCGAGTTCTGCGGCGAAAAAGTGCCCCTCGACCGGGAGGACGTCGCCGAGCGGCTGGAGATCGAGCTGATGGTGATCCTCTCCAACCCGGTGAGCACCTCGCTCTGGTTCAAGCGCAAGGAGCGGTACTTCCCCATGATCGAGGAGAGGATCAGAAAGAGCGGTCTCCCCCTCGACCTGCGGTACGTCCCCGTGGTGGAGAGCAACCTGCGCGCCGAGGCGATCAGCTCCGCCCGGGCCGTGGGTCCCTGGCAGTTCATGTACGGGACGGGCAAGGCCTACGGCCTGAAGCGAAACTCCTGGCGGGACGACCGCAGGAACTGGGAGGAATCCACCGACGCCGGGCTGAAACACCTGAAGGATCTGCACGATGATTTCGGGTCGTGGCCGCTGGCCATGGCCGCCTACAACGCAGGCAAGCGGAGAGTGTCCGGGAACATGGAGAAACAGGGCGAGAACGACTTCTACGGGCTGTCGCTTCCGAGGGAGACGGAGCGCTACGTCTTCCGGATCATGGCGGCCAAGCTGGTCCTGGAAAATCCCGGCGACTACGGTATCGACATGACCGAGGCGCGGCTTTACCCCCCCGGGCAGGCCGTCGCGGTCGAAGTGAAGGTCGCCAGGGCGAGCCTTCCCCTGTCGGCCATCGCCGAAGCGTCGGGGGTGTCGTACCGGACGATCAAGGGCCTCAACGCCTGGATCCGGGGCGGGTCCCTGCCGAAGGGGATGTACACCGTCAAGGTCCCGGCGGCGGCAAGGGACACCTTTGTGAGCGGGCTGGCCGGCTGGGAGGCGAAGCACCCCGAGCCCAGGATGGTCTACCACCGCGTGCGCAGGGGGGACACCCTCTCTGCCATCGCGCATAAATACGGCGTGCGGCTGAATGAGCTGATGAGCTGGAACTCCCTCGGGGCGAGGACCACCATCTATCCCGGTCAGCGGCTGACGGTGCGCCGCATCAACTGAGAGCGCCTCCTCTCCCGAGGGGTTCCGCGTGAAGGTGACTATGCCGGCTGGACTGCAGGGCTGTCGCACGGGGGTGATCCTGGTGACGGCAGTGCTTTTTCTCTTCCCCGGCTGCCGCGAGGAGGCGAAAGTCCGGTTTCCGCTGCCGACCGCCATCCTGCCCGATTTCCACGCCATTCAGGACGCCGGTGAAAGAAAGAAAAAGTTTTTCGCCTTCCTTCGCCCCCTTGTCGAGGAGGAGAACAGGCGGGTCATGGAGCGGCGCCGGATGATTCTGCGGCTCTACGGGGAGCACCGGGCAAAGACGGCTGTCTCGTGGACGGACATCAAGTGGCTCGAGGGCGTCCTGGAAGAGTACGGGGTGAGCGGCCCGGCCGCGGGCGATCCTTCCCTCTGGGAGAACCTTCTGAGACGCGTGGACATGGTCCCCCTCAACCTGGCGCTGGTGCAGGCCGCCAAGGAGTCCGGGTGGGGAACGTCACGCTTCGCCAGGGAGGGCAGCAACCTCTACGGGCAAAGATGCTTCACCCAGGGGTGCGGCATCGTTCCCGTCCGTCGCGAAGCCGGCGCCGTGTACGAGGTGAGGAGATTCGACAGCGCCGCGGAGTCGGTGCGAAGCTACATCCACAACCTGAACACCAACGACGCCTACCGGAGGTTCCGCCTCATGCGGATGTTCCAGCGCCTTGAAGGAAAGGACCCCGACGGCTTCAGCCTCGCCGAGGGCCTTCCCCGGTACTCGGAAAGAACATTCCGGTATCTGGACGAGATCCGCGAGATGATGTGGACCAACAGGCGTTACCTGAAATCATGAGGCGGCCGGCGATGGCAGCGGGGAAAGCCGCCGCCGGCGGGATTGTCGTCGCCGGCCTCTGTTTCCTCTCGACGGCCGCTCCCGTCCGCGCCGCCGGATCCGCCGTCATCCTGCAGTACCACCACTTCGGCTCGGACACCCCGGCGGCGACCAGCGTGACGATGGAGCAGTTCAGGAGCCACCTGGACCACTTGAAGAGCGGCGGCTTCGCCGTCTGGCCGGTGGAGAGGATCGTCGCCCATCTCCGCCAGGGCGAGCCGCTCCCCGACAGGTGCGTGGGGATAACCATCGACGACGCCTATACGTCGGTCTCTGAGAGGGCCTTTCCCCTCCTGCGGGAAAACGGCTACCCCTTCACCGTTTTCGTCACCACCGAGGGGGTGGACAAGGGGTTCGACAGTTACATGACCTGGAACCGGATGCGGGAGATGCAGTCGGGGGGAGCGGCCTTTGCCGCCCACGGCCACCGCCACGACTACCTGGTGCGGCGGCGTGCCGGGGAAACCGAGGGCGAGTGGACCGAGCGGGTGAAGGAGGACATCGGTCTTTCCGTGAAGAGGCTGGGAGAGGAGCTCGGCTCCTCCCCGGCGCTTTTCGCGTACCCCTACGGCGAGTATGACACGGCGCTGAGAGAGATCGTCGCCTCTCTCGGCCTCGTCGGCTTCGGGCAGCAGTCGGGGGCGCTGTGGAGGGGGAGCGACTTCACCGCCCTGCCCCGGTTCCCCATGGCCGGGGGGTACGCCGACATGGCGCAGTTTGCCGTGAAAGCGGCAAGCCTTCCGCTTCCCGTGGTGTCCGCCGTTCCGGACGATCCAGTTCTGCCGCCGGGGGATTCACCCCCGGTGCTGCGGCTGAAACTCGAGCCCGGGGACTACGAAAGAGAGACTCTCGCCTGCTACGGCGCGGGAGGGGTGAAGATCGACGCGTCGTGGACCGGCCCGGAAGGGCTGACCCTCGAGGTCGCCGCCCGGGAGCCCCTGCCCGTGGGGCGGAGCAAGTACACCTGTACCGCGCGGCACCGGTCGGAGAACCGCTACTACTGGTACAGCCACCTCTGGATACGGGGAAGCCGCCGCTGAAGCTGTGAAATTGCCTTCGGGGGCCGTCTGCCTATAATGGGGCCATGTTCCAGGAAAGCGAGATCATTGCCCTGGTCGTTTCCCTCGTGGGCGTCTTCCTGCTGATCTTTGTCTTCGCCAGGAGAGACGTGCCGCAGCTGCGCCACTTCTACGCGGGATTTTTCGCCATCGCCGCCGGCTCCTTCTTCACCGTCGTGGAAGGGGTGATGTGGGAGGATTCCTTCAACCTCCTGGAGCATCTCTCCTACATGCTCGGCGGGGTATTCTTCATGCTGGGATGCTGGAGCGCGAGCAAGGACTTCAAATACGGGGAAAAGGGCGTCTGATGAACTACGCCGCGCCGATAAGTGTTCTCACCACCCTCTTCTTTGCCGGTGCTCTCGTCTGCGTCTTGCGAAGCGGGGCTCCCCTGTTTGACCGGACCTCGAAGGTATTTCTCTACCTTTCCCTGGGCATCTACTTCCTCGTGGGAGTGTTCAACGTTCTGCAGCACACCGGCGTCACGGAGCACCTCGACCGCTATGAGGACTACCTCGAAATCGTCTTCATCACCTTCTTTCTCGTCTTTATCTACTCCGTGCACATCAACGTCGACCTCATGAGGCGCGAAAAGGCGGAGGTATCCCTTCGCAAGAGCGAGGCGCAATACCGCACCCTCGTGGAGGCCGTTCCGTACGGCATTGTGGAGAGCGACCTCGAGGGGCGGATAACGTTCGCCAATTCGGCCCATGCCAGGCTGCTTGAATACGGGCCGAAGGAAATCGTGGGAAAATCAATGTTTGAGTTCCAGGAAACCCGGGAGAAGGGCGAAGATCTTCGCGCCTACCAGAAACACCTTGTCAGGGAGCAGCCCGTGCCGACTCCATATTTCGGTAAAGACAGGACGCGAAGCGGCAGGATACGGGACGTCCGGGTCGACTGGGACTACCGGCGGGACGACCAGGGGAAAGTGACGGGCTTTGTTTCGCTCATTTCCGACATCACGGAGAGAAAAAGGGCCGAGGAGGAGTTGAAGCTTTTCCGCCACCTGATGAACCGTTCCAACGACTCCATATTCGTGATCGAGCCGGCGTCGGGCACGTTCCTCGACGTGAACGACAGGGCCTGCTCGGACCTCGGCTACACGCGTGAGGAGCTCCTCGGCAAAGGGGTCGTCGATATCGACGAGAAGGTTGCCGACAGTCGCACATGGGATGATCACGCACGGCAGGTCCGGCGGAAAGGGTCCGTCATGCTCGTCAGCGAGCACAGGAAAAAGGACGGCGCCCTCCTGCCGGTGGAGATAAACGTCACCTACATCGCCGTCGGCGAAAGGGAGTACCTGCTTGCCATCGCCCGGGACGTGACGGAGCGCAGGAAGATGGAAGCGGAGATGGTGCGGGCACAGAAGCTCGAGTCCCTCGGCGTTCTGGCGGGCGGCCTGGCCCACGACTTCAACAACCTTCTCACCGCCATCCTGGGAAACGTGTCGGTGGCGGCCCTCTACGCGGGCAAGGACGAAAGGATAGTCGGGCGGCTGAAGGAAGCCGAGAAGGCGAGCCTGCGGGCGCGGGACCTCACCCAGCAGCTGATAACGTTCTCCCGGGGGGGGGAGCCGGTCAGGAAGACCGTCGCCGTTGGAAAGGTCATGAGGGAGGCGGCCGCTTTCGCCTTGAGCGGATCGAACGTCAGGTGCGAATTCAGGATCCCGGATGACGTCTGGCCCGTGGAGGCGGATGAGGGGCAGATGAGTCAGGCCCTGGGCAACCTGCTGATCAACGCCGTCCAGGCCATGCCCCAGGGGGGGACGGTCACCTTCGCGTGCGACAACGTGCGCGCCGGCGACAGTCCGACCCTCCCCCCCGGGGAGGGCGAGTTCGTCCGGATTGTCGTGCGGGATGAAGGGGTCGGCATTCCCCGGGAACACCTCGCCAAAGTGTTCGATCCGTACTTCTCGACGAAGCAGACGGGGAGCGGCCTGGGTCTTTCAACGGTCTACTCCATCGTGAAGAAGCACGAGGGCGAGGTCTTCGTGCATTCCACTCCGGGCGAGGGGACAACCTTCACCATCTATCTTCCCGCGTCCGATCACCGGAGTCTTGACGAAGCTGCCGCCGCTCTGCTCCCTGTCCGGGGTGAGGGACGGATCCTCATCATGGACGACGACGCACAGGTGAGGGACGTCGGTGTGGCAATCCTCAGCCGCCTGGGGTATACGGTGGATGCGGCCGAGGAAGGAAACCGGGCGGTCGAGATGTACCGGGTGGCCCTGGAGTCGGGAGATCCCTACGCCGCGGTCATCCTGGACCTGACGGTCCCCGGCGGGATGGGGGGAGAGAAGACAGTCTCGAAGCTTGCCAAAATGGACCCGGAGGTCAAGGCCATCGTCTCGAGCGGCTACTCGGACAATCCGATCATGGCCGGCTATCGGAAGTGGGGTTTCTCAGGGGTAGTCCTCAAGCCGTACACGGTCACCGATCTGAGCAGCGCGCTGAGCGCCGTCCTGAGTGCCCGTAGCATGTCATCCCGAGTGAAACGAGGGATCTGACGATTCCCGGACCTCTCCCTTGATGAAGTAGAGATAGAGGGCCGAGGAGATCCCCGCCGACCCGAAGACCATGCACATCACCATGATCTGGTAGCGCGCGGCGATCAGCGGGGAGACGCCGGAGAGTATCTGGCCGGTCATCATGCCGGGGAGAGACACGATGCCGACGGCGAAGAGGGAATTGGTGATGGGAATGAGCGAGGCCTTGAGGGCCGCCGCCCGGGCCTTCACGTAGTCTCTTTCCCTGCCGTACTCGGCCTCGAAGCGCTCGGCGCCGATGCTCACGGCGTTCATGGCGTTGGCGAATATCATCCCCGCGATGGGTATGACGTAGCGCGGCTCATACCAGCGCTCGAGGGAGATGACGGCCTGGGTGACGATCACCAGAGTCAGGATCCCTCCCGCCGAGATCGCTGCCAGCGCCTTGAGGTAGAGGGACGCGCGCTTTTCACTGACGGGCCTCAGGGAAATGAGGCCGGCGGCCGCGAGCATGACGCAGAGGATTCCCAGGATGAACAGGGGCCGGCTGGAGTCGAATATGTACGCCAGCGCGTAGCCTGTCAGGAGGAGTTGAATGAACATCCTGGCAAACCCGTGAAACAGCGAGGCTGTCCCCATGGACCAGCGCAGGTGGATGGCTATGACGATGCCCACGGGGATGAAGACCCAGGCGAGATCGAGAAGGGAAATGGTGTAGATCGACTGGTTCATCGGCCGTCACCGTTCAGACGGTTCCGCGGAGGATCCGCGACTCGGTGGGGCCCTGAAAGGGGAGCATCTCGATCTTTCCGACGCCGGCTTCGGCGAGCATCTCCTCCAGTTCCCCCCTCGAATAGGCCCGGCCCTCGGGGGTGCCGGTGAGCATGTTCAGGCTGAAGAGGGCGGGGAAGGGGGGGCTTGTCTTGTCGTCGTCGAGGATGAACTCGTGGATCATGATGATGCCGCCCGGATCGAGGGCGGCGACGGCCTTCGCGATGATTTTCCGGCAGTTTTCGGGCCCCTCCCCGTGAAGGATGTGAGAGAGCCAGGCGGCGTCGCAGCAGCACGGAAGCTCGTCGGTGTTGAAGTCTCCGGCGTGAAACGACACGCGGTCGGAAAGCCCGTACTGCGCCACCGTCCTGTCGGCGAAAGGGCGCGTGTCGGGAAGGTCGAAGATCGTTGCCCTCAGGCCGGGATTGGCCAGGGCGAAGTGTATCGCCCAGGTTCCCGGGCCGCCGCCGATATCCAGCAGCTTCCGGCGGCCCTCGAGGCTGATTTCCTTCACCGCCCGGGGGGCGTAGCCGACGGTGTTGTTGTGCATGCCCATGATGAAGTCCTCGAGATAGTTCCCGGCATCGTGTCTTGCGCCCCGGCGGGACGGTTTGCCCGTGAGGGCCGCCTCGTCCAGCCTGCTCCAGGAATCGACGAGGTTGGCGTGGTGACGGATCATGTAGCCCACGTAGCGGGGGGACCCCTTCACGAGGAAGGCCTTCGCGGCAGGGGTGTTCCCGAAACGCCCCCCCTTCTTGAAAAGCAGCCCCATGGCGGTGAGGGCGTTGAGGAGGGTGCCGATTCCCCGTTCGTCGCCGTCGAGTCTTTCGGAGATCTCGCGCGCCGACGGAACCTCTTCTCCGATGACGCTGAAAAGGTCGAGCTTCACGCCGGCGTGGAGGGCAAGGCTCTTCCAGAAGGCTCCGGATATGCCGAGAATCTCCCCCGGGTTCTGTGCGCCGCCGGGCTCGTGGTTTTTCATGGCGGCCCCATTTTTTCGTTCTTTTCCCGTGGAGTCAACCTGTCGTTCACGATTGGTCTCCCGGTGAATTTGACATTCTCTCCCGTGAACGGTAAAGAGGAGGCGGGGGAACGCCCAATACGATGAAAATCCTCTTTCTCGGTCACTCGCTGGTGGAGTACTTCGACTGGCAGGGGAGATTTCCCGGGCACACGGTCTACAACCTCGGCATCGCCGGGGAGACCACGGGAGGGCTGCTGGCGAGGACCGGGCGGGCCGCGCAGGACTATCCCGACGTCGATACCGTCCTCGTCATGACCGGAACCAACGACGTCCTCATGGGAGACCACTCGTTCCTCGACATCTACCGGCTCCTCGCCGAGAAGCTGCGACGGAGTCATCCGGAGGCGAGGATCGTCCTGCACAGCGTTCTGCCGGCCCACCCGGAATGGATCGACCCGTCGGCCCTCGACGGCATCAACGACGAGATCTGCGAGATCGCCCACGAGAAGGGGGCCGAGTTTTTCGACCTCACCGCCCGGTTTCTGGATGCGAGCGGAAAGGTCCGTCTGGAGCTGCTCCTCGAGGACGGGGTGCACCTCAGCGCCGAGGGCTACCGCGTCTGGTCCGAGGCCCTGGAGGAGTTTCTGGGGCTCTGAAGAAACCTATTGTCTCGCCTGGTATCTAATATCAGGAGGTGAGAGATCATGAAACTTGAAAGAGGAACGGTAGACGCCCTCAAAGAGCTCGGGCGGAACCTTCCGGAGAATTCAAGCCTGCAGCTGTGCGTTCCCGGAAAGGACGGCGGGCATGTCTGCCACAGGTTTCGGGTTGCAGGAGGGCGCATCCACCACAGCGAGAGTCACTCCGATAAGGACGTCCTTGCCGGCTCGGGGCCGCTGAAGTGAGCGGTTGCCGCACCG
>JAUWCW010000103.1 GCA_030609125.1 Candidatus Rokuibacteriota bacterium | reverse complement strand
GTTTTTTGAGGAGGACAGGGACGCTCCTGGCGCTCCTGGTTCTGGCGGCAGGCTGCAGCCAGGAGGGAGATCCCATCAAGATCGGTGTCGCCGGTGCGCACAGCGGCGATCTCGCTTCGTATGGCATTCCGACCGTCAGGGCCGCGGAACTGGTCGTCAAGGACGTGAACGCCGCCGGCGGGCTGCTCGGCAGGGAGGTGCTGCTTTTTGTCGAGGACGACGTCTGCAAACCGGAAGTTGCCGTCAACACCGCTCAGAAACTCGTCTCCCGGGGTGTGAGCGCCGTGATCGGGCACATCTGCAGCGGGGCGACGAAGGCCGCTCTCGGGACCTACAAGGATGCCGGGATCATCGTCATTTCGCCGTCAGCCACGAACCCGCCCCTTACCCAGAGCGGTGATTACCCCAACTTCTATCGAACTATCGCCTCCGACGACGCCCAGGCCGGGCTGGAGGTCGATTTCGCCCTGGACACGCTGAAGCTGAACAAGATAGCCGTCATTCACGACAAGGGAGACTATGGGAAGGGGCTGGCGGAGTACGCCAGGGCCTTTCTCGAGGCCGACAGCCGGGCGGAAGTGGTTCTCTATGAAGGGATAACGCCCAACGCAATGGACTACACCGCCGTGGTGCAGAAGATCGAGCGCTCCGGCGCGGAAGCGGTCATGTTCGGCGGGTATCACCCCGAGGCGTCGCGGCTGGTCATGCAGATGAGGAAGAAGAAGATGAATACCGTCTTCATCTCCGACGACGGAGTCAAGGACGACACCTTCATCAAGGTGGCCGGCGAGTACGCCGAGGGCGTCTACGCCACGGGCCCGAAGGACGTTTCGGAAAACCCCCTGGCCGTGTTGGCCGCGGAGGCGCACAGGGAGGCTTACGGGAGCGGCCACGGAGCCTTCTTCATCAACGCCTACGCCGCCACCCAGGCGCTGCTGAATGCCATCGGCAAGGCCGGCTCCACCGACTACGAGGCAGTTTCGAAAAGCCTCAAGAGCGAGTACGCGGCGACCCCCCTCGGTGACATCAGCTTCGACGAGCGGGGCGACGCCATCGGCGTCGGCTTCTCCATGTACCAGGTCAGGGACGGCGTTTACGTGGAGGTGAAGTAGGCCGACCGGCGACCGACCCGCAACCCATGGACTATTTTCTGGAGCTCCTGCTGGGCGGACTCACCCGCGGGAGCATCTACGCCCTCCTTGCCCTGGGCTACACCATGGTCTACGGGATCATAGGACTGATCAACTTCGCCCACGGCGAGGTCTACATGATAGGGGCCTTCACGGCCCTGATCGTCGCCACCGTTCTCACCTTTCTCGAGTTTCACGCCCTGGCCATCCTCCTGCTGGCCTCCCTGGCCGCCGTCGTCTACTCCTCGGCCTACGGCTTTACCATAGAGAAGATGGCATACAAGCCGCTCCGCCACGCTCCCCGGCTCTCGCCTCTCATCAGCGCCATCGGGATGTCCATCTTCCTGCAGAACTACGTGCGTCTCGCCCAGACCTCAGATTTTCTCCCCTTCCCGAGCCTCATCCCGGACTTCGAGTTTCTCGACCCCGTGTCTCACATCATCAGCGCCTCGGAGGCAGCCATTCTTTTCGTGACGGCCGTGGTCATGCTCCTGCTGACAGTGCTGATCAAGTCCACCCGCATCGGCAAGGCCATGAGGGCCACCTCCCAGGACCGGGAGATGGCCATGCTCGTCGGTGTCGACGTGAACCGTGTCATCTCCATGACTTTCGTCATCGGGTCCGCCCTCGCCGCCGTCGGGGGGGTGCTCATCGCCTCCCACACCGGCCAGATCAACTTCTCTATCGGCTTCATAGCGGGCATTAAGGCTTTCACCGCCGCCGTCCTGGGGGGGATAGGCAGCATCCCCGGAGCGGTGCTCGGGGGGCTTGTCCTCGGCTGGACGGAAAGCTTCGCCACGGGGTACGTCTCCAGCGACTATGAGGACGTCTTCGCCTTTGCGCTCCTTGTGCTCATCCTCATCTTCCGGCCGGCCGGCATTCTCGGCCGGTCTTCGCGGGAGAAGGCATGAGTGCCGACAGGTCCGCCGCCGCCGCGGGTGGGTTGAAGGCCTCGCTCGTCATCGCTCTCTGGTTCGTCTTTCTCACTTTTCCCATCATGGTCGTAAAGATCGACCCCTTGGAGAGGACCATCGAGTGGCGCTGGTGGAACATGGTTTTCATCGGTGCCGGCAGCTTCGCCCTCTCCCTGGCGGGCAGGCACTTTCTGCGGCGCAGGGAGGCTGCGGCGGCGAGGACTCCCGGGAGTGCGGCCGGCGCCGCGGTGGCGGGCATACCGGGCGAGCGCCGCCTTTCCCTCCCGCTTGCGGCGGGAATCCTTCTCTTCTCCATGGCGTTTCCCTTCGTCTTCTCCTCCTACCAGACGAGCATTATGACGACGGCTCTCATGTACGTGGTCCTCGGCCTCGGCCTGAATATCGTCGTGGGCCTGGCGGGTCTCCTCGACCTCGGGTACGTGGCCTTCTACGCCGTGGGGGCCTACAGCTACGCCCTGCTAAACCATCACTTCGGCCTCGGGTTCTGGTCCGCCCTGCCCATCGGGGCGCTGCTGGGCGCGCTTTTCGGGATTCTCCTCGGCTTTCCCGTGCTGCGCCTTCGCGGGGACTACCTGGCCATCGTCACCCTCGGCTTCGGGGAGATCATCCGTCTTGTCCTGGAGAACTGGAACGAGTTCTCCTTCGGCCCCAGCGGCATCGCCAACATTCCCAGACCCTCCTTTTTCGGGTACGAGCTCTCCCTCAGGGCATCCAACACCTACCTTTATTTTCTCATGCTCGTCTTTGTCCTCGTCACCATTTTCGTTGTCGGCCGTCTCCAGAATTCGCGCATCGGCAGGGCCTGGATCGCCCTGCGGGAGGACGAGGTCGCCTGCCAGGCCATGGGCATCGACAAGACCCGGACCAAGCTGACGGCCTTTGCTCTCGGCGCCACGTGGGCGGGCATGATGGGCGTCGTCTTCGCCGCCAAGACCACCTTCGTGAACCCCGCCAGCTTCACCTTCCTCGAGTCGGCCATGATCCTTTCCATCGTCGTCCTGGGCGGAATGGGTTCCATCGTCGGCGTGGTGATCGGGGCCCTCGTTCTCATTCTCCTTCCCGAGTACCTTCGTGCCTTCTCCGACCTGCGGATGCTTCTTTTCGGGGCCATCATGGTAGCCATGATGATCTTTCGCCCCGAGGGGATCGTCCGCACCGTCCGCAGAAGCTACCGCTTCCACGAAGCGCAGGAGCATGAACACCGGGAGCCGTGACGTGAGGAGAGTCTTCGAAACCAGGGGTCTCACCATGGAGTTCGGGGGGCTGCGCGCTCTCGAAGGAGTCGACCTGCACGTTGACGAGGGGGAGATCGTTGCCCTCATCGGACCCAACGGGGCCGGCAAGACGACCCTCTTCAACTGTATCACCGGCATCTTCCGGCCCGACGCCGGCGACGTCATCATCACTCCCCCGGGTGCGAAGCGGGAGAGGATCAACACCCTCAAGCCCAACAGGGTGACCGAGAGGGGTCTGGCCCGTACTTTTCAGAACATCAGGCTCTTTGCGGGCATGACCGTCCTGGAGAACGTGATGGTGGGCCGGCACTGCCGCACGTCGGCGGGGGTGGCCGGGGCGCTTTTTCACAACCCGAAAACAGTCCGCGAGGAGAGAGACGTCGTCCGCTCGAGCTACGCCATCCTCAGGAAGATCGGCCTCGCTCACTACGTCAACGATCGGGCCGGCAGCCTCCCTTACGGTGCCCAGAGGCGCCTCGAGATCGCCAGGGCCATGGCGACCGAGCCCTTTCTTCTGCTGCTGGACGAGCCGGCGGCGGGAATGAACCCCCGGGAGACGAGGGAACTCGACGAGCTTATCGTCCGGCTTCGGGACGAGGAGGGGATATCGGTGCTGCTCATCGAGCATGACATGAGGCTGGTGATGAGCCTTTCGGACCGCGTGGTGGTAGTGGATTACGGCCGCAAGATTGCCGAGGGCACACCGGCGCAGATCAGGGCCGACCCGGCGGTCATCAAGGCCTACCTGGGAGAGGACAGTGCTTAGGCTGCGGAACGTAACGGCCTCCTACGGAAGCATCCAGGTCCTCAGGGGAGTGAGCCTGCATATTTCTCAGGGGGAAATCGTCGCCCTCATCGGCGCCAACGGCGCGGGCAAGTCGACCACGCTCATGGCCGTCTGCGGCATCGTGCCGCCCCGCTCCGGAGAGATCCGTTTCATGGGGGATCCCATCGGCGGCGAGGCTCCCGACCGGATCGTCTCCATGGGAATAAGCCAGGTCCCCGAAGGCCGACGCATCTTTCCCGGCCTCACGGTCATGGAGAATCTCGACATGGGAGCCTACCTGCGCCGCGACGCCCGGGGCGTGGCCTCCGACCTGGAGTACGTCTTCGACCTCTTCCCCCTCCTGGCGGAGAGACGGCACCAGGAGGGGGGGACCTTGAGCGGAGGAGAGCAGCAGATGCTGGCAATCTCGAGGGCCCTTATGGCGCGGCCCCGCCTGCTGCTGCTTGACGAGCCGTCGATGGGCCTGGCCCCCCGGGTGATACGGCGGATCTTTGAAACAATACGGAAGATCAACGCCGAGCAGGGGACGACGGTCTTCCTGGTGGAGCAGAACGCGAACCTCGCCCTCAGAGCGGCGCACAGGGGCTATGTTCTGGAGAACGGGGTGGTGACAATGGAGAACTCCGCGGCGGAGCTTCTTGCCGACGAGGGCGTGAAGAAGGCCTACCTCGGCATTTAGTCGGCTGACGGCCGGCACCCCGTTCAAGGCTTCGCACATCTGATAGAGTAGGCAGAGAAGGAAGGAGGGGAGGAACTCCCGGTTGACATGGCATTTTTTCTGCTCACCTTCTTCGCCGTCTACGGAGGGATGAACCTCTACGCCTTCCTGAGACTGCGGACTGCCGTTGCCTCGGATTTTCGGACCGCCGTCCCGTTGGCGCTCTTTACGCTTCTCATGGTCGCAGCGCCGATCCTGGTTCGAATGAGCGAGGGGGCGGGGCTGGACGGGCTCGCCCGTCTGCTGGCCTGGGTCGGCTACATCTGGATGGGCCTGCTCCTGATTTTCGTCACCGCCGCTGTCGCTCTCGACGGGTGGCGCCTTCTGGTCCTCCTGGCCCAGGCCCTGACGGGGCGCGACCTGCACCACCTTCTTCCCCACCAGGGGAGGGCGGTTCTCGTGCTCCTCGGGATTTCGGTGCTCCTGTCTCTCTACGGCGGGTACGAGGCCCAGGCGGTGAGGGCCGAGTACGTCACCATCGAGACGGACAAGATCCCCCGGGAAGCGAAACCCGTGACGGTGGTGCAGATCTCCGACGTGCACGTCGGTCTGATCGTCGGGAAGAGGAGACTCGGGAGGATCCTCGACGTCGTTCGTGACGCCGGTCCCGACATGCTGGTGTCGACGGGGGATCTCGTTGACGGCCAGATCAACGACCTGGACGGCCTCTCCGGTCTTTTCGCCGAGATAGAGCCGAGGCTCGGCAAGTTCGCCGTCACGGGAAACCACGAATTCTACGCCGGTCTCGATCTGGCGCTCTCCTCCCCGCGCCGGGCGGGCTTCACCGGCCTCCGGGATGCGGGGGAGCCGGGGGTGGGTGGGCTTAACCTCGCCGGGGTGGACGACCGGGGCCGGCGTGCTGAAAAGGAGGCGGCGGCGATCGAGGCGGATCTGCTCTCGTCTCTGCCGCGGGGGAAGTTCACCATACTGCTCAAGCACCGCCCGCTGGTTGAAGAAGACTCCTGCGGGCTCTTCGACCTTCAGCTGTCGGGACACTCCCATAGCGGCCAGATGTTCCCCTTCGGCCTCGTCACCGGACGTGTCTTCCCCCTGCAGGGACGGACCACTCGTCTCCCCGGCGGCTGCACGATCCACGTGAGCCGGGGTTCGGGGACCTGGGGTCCGCCGATGCGGCTCCTTTCTCCCCCGGAGGTGACGGTCGTCAGAATCGTCGGACGGGGATGAACGGAAACAGAAAGCGCCCACTGTCAGCGCCAGTCCCCCTTCGAGGGGTCGGACCGCCGGGTGAGGAGCCGTCCGCTGCGCGCACTTCTGCGCTCCCCGGGGCTCACCGCCGGTGAGCTTTCCGATCGGGCCGGTGTCGATCCCGGCAGGGGGGGAAGACAATCAGCCTCCGCCGGGGAGGGGTTTGTCGTCCTGCGCAGGGGCAGGTACGTCATCCCCCGAGTGGGCGAAGGTGTTCTTCCGTGCAAAAAAAGTTTTGTTTCGTTGAATCTGTTGTGCTATCGTATAGTTGTTCCCAACACATCAACCCCAAGTAAAGGAGAGCGTGAATGGTGGCGAAGAAGAAAGCTCCGGCGAAGAAGAAGGCTGCTGCGAAGAAGGTGGTACGCCCGACCACGAAGACCGAAACAATTGCTTTCCTGGCAGAAAAGGTGGGCATCATCAAGAAGGACGTTCACGGCCTTTTCGATGGACTCGCGGCGATTATCAAGCGTGACCTGAAAAAGCACGGTGTCTTCACCGTCCCCGGGTTGATGAAGATCAAGGTAGTCAAGAAGCCTGCCACCAAGGCCCGCAAGGGCATCAACCCCTTTACCGGGGAGCCCGCGACCTTCAAGGCGAAGCCGGCCCGCAAGGTCGTCAAGGTCCAGCCCCTGAAGGGACTGAAGGACCTGCTGTAGAAAAGCCTGGAAACAGAAGAGAGCCCGCCGGGATGTCCGGCGGGCTTTTTCTTGCCCTAGCCCGGATATTTCATGAACTTCGTCGCGAGAGGGTGGAGATTACGTAAGATCAAGGTCTTTGCGCAGTTGAGCGGGTGAAGCTGTGCTGAAGCACAGCAAGATCGTGAGACAAGAAAAGGCCTTGAAATTGCGTGATATCCGCGCTCGCAGCAGATGGCTCATGAAATTTCCGGGCTAGGGAGAAAAGCCGGCAATGACGGCGGCCATGAAGGCCGCGTATCCCGC
>JAUWCW010000032.1 GCA_030609125.1 Candidatus Rokuibacteriota bacterium | reverse complement strand
GCCCAGGACCTTCTCCGCCGTGTTGCCTATGTAGAGGCCCGAGAGGCCCGTTCTGCAAAGCGTTCCCATGACGATCACGTCGACTTGGTGGTTTTTCACGAAACTCGGGATGACCATGCCGGGATCGCCCTTGAGGGAGTGTACCTGAACGGACACTGAAGGCGGCACGTGCTCTACCACGAGCTTCTCGAGCGCCTTGCGGTGCACGGTCTTCGTCGCCAGGCGGTATCGCAGGAATTCCTCGTGCGTGATCCCATTGTAGCCTCTGAGATGGGATTCTCCGTAGATAGTCCAAGCGCTGATGATGTGAAGCTTGCTGCCCCATATTTCGCTGAGGGACGAGGCAAGCTCGAGAATCTTGGCGTTCAGGCTGTTTTTCTGCCTATGGGCCGTATCGTCCTCGATGAGCGGGTCTATGGCGGCCAGGACGTGGGTGAACGTCTTATGCCGCGTGGGTTTGATCACCCAGAGGGGAGAGGGGCACTTGCGCATGAGGTGCATCGCGGTGGACCCGAAGAACACCTCTTTCATTCCGCGGTGAAGCCGGGCAGCAGTGATGACGAGATCGTGCTGATGCCGAAGAATCTCCCTGATCACCTCAATGAAGGGATCTCCGAAAAACACCCTGGTGTCCGTCCTCAGGCCGGCACGCTTAAGGGGAGCCACCAGCTTCTCCAGCTTGTCGGTGTAGTTCTGGACGAGCACCTTCTGTATGTCCAGGGAGTGCTTCTTCCGGAGCTTCTTCTCGACGCTCTTCGGCGGCGGCTCGAGTACGATGACGGCTTTTATCCGGGCCGCGTTTCTCTTGGCCAGGCTGGCGGCGTGCTGAAAGGCGGTGTTCCCGTTGCCCTCGGGATCAGCCAGGTAGAGGATATTCTTGAATCGCTTCATTTAAATATTCCTATTCACGTTTTCCGACGTATCCATCATTATTCTTACCCTATGCAAGACGCACAATCAATGATTATCTAGAACGTGCTCTGACTTAGGGCTCACGCAAGAATAACTTCCCATTTTCGCATCTCATCTTCAGGCCGTCTTCGGCCGATCCTCAATCACGAAATCCTCGAAAGAGCCTGCTATTCCTGCGGTTTCCCTCAATCAGATCGACCAAATACGACCTGAATCTGAGCGCCAATTCTGTGAACTTATTCTTGCGTGAGTCCTTAGACAAAGACAATATATTCACATGTGAATAACAGAAGCTGTTTCACAGCCCCTGCCGGTTCCACGGCGGGGGTCTTTCTTTGCGCCTGGTATTAGTGTCGCCTGTAATGCGTCCTGCTCCCTACCGCCGCCGGGCCCGCGGCATCGGTCGTGACCCGAGGGTCCGGAAGCCGGTGAGATGCCTGGACTGCTCAATCCGGGCCGGGGCCGGAGAGCAGCAGACCGAGCGGAAGGTTGAAGATGCGATCGCTGAGACGCTCGACCCTGGGCGCCAGCGACACCACGATACCTGTGGCGGCTGCCTCGAATTCGCGTGAGAGAAAGGTCCGCACGGGGGTGAGGTCGCCCGACATGGCCGAAGAGCTTGCGGTAGCGGGCTGAAGAGAATGGCCGCGCCCGGCTGAAGGGATCAGCCGGCGACGCCCTGTATGATCTGCTCCACCTTGTCGCCCAGGGCCTGCGAGGGGGTGACGACGACAGTGCGGCCTCCCACTTCCAGAGAGTAGTGCTCTTCCCCCGCATGTTCCTTGTAGGCCTTCCTGAGCTTCTCGACGACGGGCTGCAGATCAAGAGAGCTGAGTCCCTTATCCCTGGAGAGAGTCTTGAAGTTGTGCAGCTCCTCGCCCTCGACCCAGAACATTCCGAACTTCGTGGGTGGTTTGCCGGCGAAGACGTAGACCGCCTTCTCGGCGGGAACGACTTCGAGGCGATCGGGAATATCGCCGGCGAGCTTTTCCAGGGAAGCCTGGACCTGTCCCACCCGCGCCGCCGCGGGATGGCTCGATTCGAGCCGGGGGAGTTCCTTGCCGCCGCCCAGAACCTTTGAGAAAAAACCCATTTTTTCCTCCTTTCGTGTATCGAGTTGTGGGCATGGGTTGAGATGCCGAAAGCGGAGCACTGCAGATAGAGGTGCAGGGTACCGATGTTTGCCTGAAAAAGAGCAGTCTTTCCCGTATGTTTTTTCATTGGGACCTGATTGTCAAGGATTTTCTCCTGCCGGCGGCGGCGACGCCCCTCGGGGAGTCACGGAAGGATCGAGGGCCACGCGAAAGCCGATGGCGGGGCTCCGGCTGTCCGCACTTCTTCTGGAGCGGTGGGTGACTCGGATGTCGTTGGGGTCGCTGAGCCATGATCCTCCCCGAACCACCCGGCGGTCACCGGTGTCGGGTCCCCGGGGATTGTCGGCGGGGGAACCCTGATAGTAGGTGTCGCTGTACCGATCGGCACACCACTCTCCAACATTGCCCGCCATGTCGTAGAGTCCGTAAAGGTTCGGAAGTTTCAATCCAACCGATCTTGTTTTCCCTGAAAAATTACCACTATACCATGCAAAGTCTCCTGTTTCACTTGAACTGTTTGTGCCGGGCCAGGCCTGGTGACTGCCCCCGCCTCCGGCGGCGTACTCCCACTCAGCCTCTGTCGGCAGGCGAAAGGTGACGCCGGCCCGGGCGCTGGCCCGTCTGAGGAAGTCCTGCACGTCATCCCACGAGACCTGCTCCACGGGGCAGTCCCCACAGTCCGCGAATCTTGAAGGCCTCGTCCCCGTAACCCGCTCCCACGCCCTCTGGGTCACCTCGTGCCTGGCGAGATAGAAGCTGCTCACCGTGACCTGGTGGGGAGGCTTCTCGTTGTGCCGGCCCCCGTTCGATCCCATCGTGAACTCTCCGCCGGGGATGAGCACGAACTCGATTCCGGTAGCCGGCTCAACCAGGAATTTCCTGTCGGGCTCGCCTGACATGTCACCAGCCCGGGCAGGAGCACCTTGTGCCGGCAGGACGAGGAAAATGCAGGCGCACAGTTGAATGAGTCGGCTCAACGTTTCATCCTCCGGAAAGGGTTCGGCGACAGCCCCTATTGTAATGCAACCAGGGGCCCCGCAACAGGCCCTGCAGGGCCGGGTTTGCAAAGACGCCTGAAGATGAGAAAATCACAAAGGGCCGGGAGCCCTAAGGAAGGGGGGCATGAAGAGGATCATAATCGGTGCGGCCGTTGCGGGAGTGTTCCTGGCGATGAGTGTGGAGGAACTCCTCCGCTAGCGGCGGGGCCGGCGCTCTTCTTCGGTCTATGATAAACCTCAGTCGCGTCTCGAAGCAGTACGGCGGAGAGCACATCCTGCGGGACGTCTCCCTGCGCATCGGGGACGGGGAGCGGCTGGCGGTGGTCGGCCCCAACGGGGCGGGCAAGTCGACCCTCATGAAGATCATCCTCGGCGTCGTCGATCCCGACTCGGGGGAGATTCAGCGCTCGCGCTCCCACACCGCCGGTTACCTGCCGCAGGACGGTGTCGTTTACACAGAGCGAACCCTCGCGGAAGAGGCCGCCACGGCGTTCGACGACCTACTGGAACTGCACGCCCGGGCCGAAGGAATCCACCGGGAAATTGATCTGCTGGCCGCAGAGGGAAGAGGGGAGTCCCTCCAGGTGCGGGAGTTGGTCGAGGAACTGGGCAGGATCCAGCACCATCTGGAGCACCGTGAAGGGTGGTCCATTGAGGGAAAGGTCCGGGAGATCCTCTTCGGGCTCGGTTTCAAAGCGGACGACTTGGACCGCGCGACGAGTGAATTCAGCGGCGGCTGGCAGATGCGGCTCGCCCTGGGAAAACTGCTGCTGCGTGAGCCGACGGTTCTCATGCTCGACGAGCCGACCAACCACCTCGACATGGAGTCGCTCCAGTGGGTTGAGGGGTATCTCGGCGGCTATGAGGGGTCGGTGGTCCTCATCTCCCACGACCGCCGCTTTCTCGACACGGTCGCGAAGCGCACGGTTGAGATCGTGAGGGGCCGGCTGGTCGAGTACAGGGGGAGCTACTCCTATTACCTGAAGGAGAAGAAGGTCCGCGCCGATATTCTGAAGGCGCAGTACGAGAACCAGCAGGAGAAGATCCGGGAGACCATGAGGTTCGTCGAGCGCTTTCGCGCCAAGAACACCAAGGCCAGCCAGGTCCAGAGCCGTCTCAGAATGCTGGAGAAGATGGACCTGGTGGAGATCGAGGAAGAGGAGGGCGGTATCGCCTTCCTCTTCCCTCCCGCTCCGTCTCCCGGGAAGGTCGTAATGCAGCTCGAGGGACTGCGCAAAGAGTACGGAAGCAGGAGAATCTTCTCCGATCTGGACCTGACGCTGCTGCGGGGCGATCGGCTGGCCCTTCTGGGACCGAACGGAACGGGGAAGTCCACCATGGCGCGTATCCTCGCCGGAATCGAGCCCTTTCAGAGAGGGAGCCGGAAAGCCGGCCACAACGTCACCGTCTCCTACTACGCCCAGCACCAGGCGGAAGAGCTCGATCCGGAGAAGACCGTTCTCCAGACCCTTGAAGACGAAGCCCGGGCGGGGAGGCAGCAGAGTCTCCGCTCGCTCCTCGGCTGTTTTCTCTTCAAGGGCGACGACGTCCAGAAGAAGGTCGAAGTCCTGTCGGGGGGCGAGAAGAGCCGTCTCGCCCTCGCCAAGATGCTCCTCACGCCGTCCAACTTTCTTGTTCTTGACGAGCCGACGAACCATCTGGACCGGCGATCCAAGGGTGTCCTGCAGGAAGCCCTGCGGAATTTCGAGGGAACCTGCGTCCTGATTTCTCACGACCGGGACTTTCTCGAGCCCCTGATCACGAAAGTTGCGGAGTTTCGCCACGGCAAGGCCTGGGTTTTCCAGGGGAGCGTGAGTGAGTACCTGGACCGGCTGCGGCAGGAGCGGAATGAGGCTGCGGAGAAAGTGTCGGAGGCCGGAGCGGACGGCGGCGGCCCGGCGTCCATGACGCCGGCGCGGCTGCAGAGGGAGCGTAAACGCATCGCGGCGGTCAAACGGCAGGAGCGCTCCAGAAGGCTCAAGCCTCTCATGAAGGCTCTGGCGGGAAATGAGGAGGAGATTGCCGAGTTGGAGGGGCGCAAGAAGAAGGTCGAAAGGGAACTGGCCCTTGACGGGACCTGCAGGAACAACGAACGTGCCCGTTTGCTCTCATACGAGTACGAGGAGTGCACGGCAGCGCTCTCCGGCCTCTACGAGGAATGGACGGTGCTTCAGGAGAAGAAGGAGACTGTCGACAGGGACTTTCCGGAGGGCGGCTGACTCTCTCCAGGGGGGCCGGCGGGAACGGTGAGGCACCTGTCCTTGTGGTAGAATCCGCTCATGGGAACAAGGCTCAAGTACGACAGCACCAGGCTGATACTCTTTACCATCGCGCTGGCGGTTCTTTACTTTGCCGTTCTCCCCGGCAACTGGCCCGAGCCCCGGGTCGAGGTGAATGTGCCGGCCCGGGCAACCCTCGGCGAGGACCTGCAGGTTGACGTTGCCGTCAAGGCGTGGCACGGGAACTTCTCGCTCCGGCAGGTGAGCTTCTCCGTCAACAGTACCGCCTCCTCGGCCCTCGTTTCCGGGCGTTCCTTCGTGCCCGTCAACATCTACGACCGGGAGAAAAAAAGGCAGTGGTCGGTGGGATTCGCCGCCCGGGCGACATGGCCCCGAACCAGGACATTCCGCCTCGGCATCCCCCTGAAGCAGCTGGCTCTCGACGGGACGGTGACAACGGGTGAACTGCACGGCACCATCGACGCGGTGGTGGACTACACGAAGGTGACCATGAGATCCGGCTACCCGGCCCTCACCGTCAGACGTAATATTCCCTACGCCGTTGAGATAAGGCAGTGAGGACGGAGGGCGGACCCTTAGGGCCTGATGACGTCGTGGAGGCGGCCCGCCTTGACGACGTCCAGTGTCCTGAGTGTGCGGAGTTCCTTGAGAGCCAGATCCGTCCGCGCCATGGTGATGTAGATGAGGCCCCGCTGGTAATGGACGTCCGCGGCCTGTGCCTCCGACCAGTTTGACTGCCGGAAGGCATCAATGATGTCGTTCAGGCCGAGGAGGGCGTTGTCCGAACAGGCCGGATCGTCAGGGGAGACAATGACGCAGCGCTGGACGATGGCTCGCTTGAAAGTCTCCCTGGCCTCTTCCTGCCAGTTCAGCCTGCTGTAAGCGTACCCGAGTTTATAGAACGCCCTGAAGTCGTCCGGATCCAGCATCACCACTTCTTCGAACGCCTCCGCGGCGTCCTGGAAGCAGAGGATCTTGCTGTAGGCGAGTCCCAGAAAATAGAGGGCGTCCTTGCTGCCGGGGGAAAACCGGAGTGCCTGGCGGTAGGCCGCAACGGCGTCGTGAAACCGGCTCAGGCTGCTGTAGCAGTAGCCCAGGAGAAAGTTCCGGTCCGCGTTCTGCGGGTCTGAATCCACCGCGGCCTCGAGGTGCGGGAGGGCCCTGTCGTACCTTCCCAGCCAGAGGTTTCGCACCCCTTTCACGAAACTTCTCCTCCCCGGTGAGAGTGGACTCGTCCAGGCCCCCGGCCCTTTCGGCGCGAGTTCGTGGATGGACGCCCAGGGAACGGCGTAGGCCGACCGCTGTCTCATCGTCTCCCGGATGATCGTTACGCCGATAACTTCCCCCCGCTTGTTGATCACGGGACCTCCGAGGAAACCGGCGGGAATCGGCCCGGTGAGCTTGACGATGTCGCCGAGAAAGGGGATCTGCCGCAAGCCCGAAACACGGCTCCGGATTGTCGAGGGCTGCCGTATCGCGGGGCTGCCGAGAACGAAAACCTCCTCACCCGGTTCCGGCGCCGCCGCCGCTGGTCTGCCGCAGGGCATGCTCCTTTCACCGGTGCCGACCGAGAGGCGTATCAGGTCGTTCTCCGGGCTCTCGGCGCTTACCGCAGTGACGGGAAAAACCTCGCCGGCGGGAGTGACGACCTCGGCGGATGCGGCGGTCTTGAAGAGCCTGTAGCTCGTAATGACGTCGCCGCCGGGGGTAATGAAGAAGCCGCTTCCCTCGGAGAGGATCCGCCCCTGGACGTCATAGGTGAGCACGGCGACGACGCAGGGAGCCGATTCCTGTGAGATATCGATTGGTCCATCGGGGGAAGGCGAAGAAGCCGCCTGGGCAGGTGCGCAGAGCGCAAGGATGCCAGCGATGAAGAGACAGTGCTTCAGAAAATCCATGGCATGAGCCTCCATGGGACATGGCGGATCTTCCAGAATGATCCGGACAACTTCCGCAAAATGTAACCAGAAAACCGCCTGGCAGTCAAGGAAAAAGGGGGGACGGGTTTTCCACTCTTGACACGACAGTGCGCCGCACTATAGTTCACAGCGTGGGTGATTCCGCTTTCAATGTTCTCATTGGCGGTGAGGCCGGCCAGGGCTTGGTCACGGTGGGGCAACTCCTGGCGAAGTCCCTGGTGCGGAGCGGATTTGCGGTCGTCGTGACCCAGGGCTACCAGTCGCGGATTCGCGGCGGACATAACAGTTTCTCCATCCGGTTCGGCGGGGGTGCCCTCGCCGCCCCCCAGGAAGCGGTGAACCTCCTGGTGGCCCTCGATCAGGAGACGGTCCGGATCCACGGCGGCGATATCCGACAGGACGGCCTCGTGCTGCTCGGCGAGGGTCTTGACCCCGGCGGTCTTGCTTCTCTCAAAGTGCCCCTGCGGGAGCTGGCGGAAGAGAGGTTTTCGAACGTGGTCGCCCTCGGGGCGGCGGCCTCCCTGCTGGGGCTGGACGAGGAGGTCGTCGTAAAAGCCATGAGCAGGACCTTCGGCGGCAGGAAAGCCGGGGTTGCCGAGGGGAACCGGAACGCCTTGGGGAAAGCGTACCAGTGGGCCGCGGCGTTCGACCTTCCTGTCGAAAGTCCGCCGGCGCCGCCGCTGGTTCCACTCCGGCTGATGATGAACGGCAACGAGGCCATCGCCCTGGGCGCCCTGTCGGCGGGGGTCAGGTTCTGCGCTTTCTATCCCATGACGCCGTCGACGACCATTCCGCTCGCCCTCGCCGGCTGGGCCGGTGAGGCGGGTCTCGTGGTTGAGCAGGCGGAGGACGAGATCAGCGCGGTCAACATGGCGATAGGCGCCTCCTTCGCGGGAGCACCGAGCCTGGTGGCGACTTCCGGAGGCGGCTTTGCGCTCATGACGGAGGGGGTGAGCCTGGCGGGCATGACCGAGACCCCCCTGGTCATCGTCATCGCCCAGCGGCCCGGGCCGGCCACGGGACTGCCCACCCGTACCGAACAGGGAGACCTGGAGTTCGTCCTGCACGCCGGTCATGGAGAATTCCCCCGGGCCATTCTGTCCCCGGGGAGCGTCGAGGAATGTTTTCAGCTGACCCGCAGGGCTTTTGCCTTGGCCGAGAAGTCCCAGGGGCCGGTCTTTGTGCTGACCGACCAGTTTCTCGCCGATTCCTACCGCGACGTGAAGCCCTTCGACATACGGAGCCTTGAGCCGGTGACGGCCGGGAGTCCCGTGGCTGGAGTGAAGGTCCCCTACGAGCGGTACGCCGACGCTGCGGACGGCGTTTCACCCAGGCTCCTGCCGGGGCTCACGGAGCACCTGGTGGTTGCCGACAGCGACGAGCACACCAGGGACGGCCACCTCACGGAGGACCTGGACGTGAGGCGGCAGATGGTGGAGAAGAGGCTGCGCAAGCAGGAAATCCTGCTGGGAGAGGTCGTTCCTCCCAGCCTGGAAGGGGCGGGAAATCCGGGAATCCTGCTGGTTTCCTGGGGGTCGGTCAAAGGGGCTGCGGAAGAGGCTGTCTCGACGCTGCGCGCCGCCGGCCGCAGCGCGGCCGCCATGCACTTTTCCCAGGTCTGGCCGCTCGCGCCAGGGCAGTTTCTGGAGATCATGCGCTCGGCGGAGAGGGTGATCTGCGTGGAAGGCAATGCCACCGGTCAGATGGCCCGCCTGATCCGCAGGGAAACGGGCTTTGAGGTTCGGGAGAAGATACTGCGATACGACGGGCTTCCCATCACGCCGGAGTACATCCTGCGTGAGATCCAGGGAGGAGGGTGATGCCGGACGTCGAGGACTACGGAAGCTTCGAGACCGCCTGGTGTCCGGGATGCGGCAATTTCCCTCTCCTCAAGGCGGTGAAGGAGGGCCTTGCAGCCGCCGGCCTGGAGCCCTGCCGGGTTCTTTTCGTTTCCGGCATAGGGCAGGCCGCCAAGGCTCCCCACTACCTGAGGGCAAACCTTTTCAACGGTCTGCACGGACGGGCGCTGCCGGTGGCGACGGGGGCGAAGCTCGCCAATCCCGGCCTGACGGTCATCGCCGAGAGCGGAGACGGGTGCATGTACGGCGAGGGAGGGAACCACTTTCTCGCCGCCCTCCGGCGCAACATTGATCTTACGGTCCTGGTTCACAACAACCAGGTTTACGGGCTCACCAAGGGGCAGGCGAGTCCGACGTCGGGTGCGGGCTTCGTCACCAAAGCCCAGCCGGCGGGAGTTTGGAGCGAGCCCTTCAACCCCGTCGCCACGGCGGTTTCTCTTCGCGCCGGTTTCGTCGCGCGAGGGTTTTCCGGGTGGGGAGACCATCTGGCGGACCTGATCCGGCAGGCGATCGAGCATCGCGGGATTTCACTGGTCGACATCCTGCAGCCCTGTGTCTCCTTCAACAAGGTGAACACCTTTGCCTGGTACCGTGAGAGGGTCTACGACCTTCCCGGGGAATACGATCCCCGGGACTGGGAAAAAGCCATGAAGATTTCCATGGAATGGGGGGAGAGGATACCCCTGGGGGTGGTCTACCGCGGGGAGCGGCGCGCTTTCGACGATGCCTTTACCACCCTGTCGGAGGGTCCCCTGGCGGGGCGCAACACGGACAGGGACCTGCTGGAGAGGATCATGGACCGTTACGCGTGAGCCGGTGGAGGCCGATCAGTATTCGTCAAGATGGTACCACTCGGCGTTCTCGAGCCACTGCTCCGGGCGGGAGATGAAGTCCAGGATGTTTTCCACGATGAGATAATGTTTCTCCTCCTCCGCCGCGATCTTCCTGAAGATCTCTTTCCTCTCCTGCTCCGGCGTCTGCTCCGCCTGGGAAAGATAAAAGTCGCGGCTCTTCTTCTCGATCTCCAGGGACCTTCGGTAGAGGTCGGCCTGACTGGAATCAGCTTGCGATGACTCCTTGGCCTTCATCTCCGCGAAGATATTCTTGACATCCTCCAGAATCGCCGTCTCCGAGGCCTGCACCGGCGCGCCCTCCCTCATGTTGCGAAAAATATGATAGTGGGTGATTTCGGCGTCGGCGAGCATGACAAGTATGTTCCGCAGCCCCGGGTTGCCTGTCTTTTCGGACAGCTCCCTGTAGTACCGCTCGCCGTCCCTTTCCATCTGCATGGCAAAGTCAAAGACGTTCAAGTGGTCTCCCTCCTTTCCGCGGCGTCCGCAGCGCCGGCTGATGGGATTATACTTAACGCTGAGGACGTGAAGACAGCGTCCCGGGGGTGAAGGACGGCGCCGCGAATGCTAGAATACACTTGGGGGTACAGGTGATGCCGCACGCTGGATTGATGAACGCAGAGGCTCTCGGGCCTGAGGCCGCAGCCCTGCAGAGGGCGCGCCTGCACCTCCGGGGAGGAAAGCGCCGTCTCCGGCAGGGGAAGGTGGCGGCGGGCCTGGTCACGCTCTATGACGCGCTCTTCTCGGCGATGGACTGGTACTTCGAGTCTTCCGAGCGCCGTGCGAAGCTGCTGCTGGAGGCCGGAGAAAGCCCCAAAGACGACAGCAGGAAATACGCCGTCCTCGTTCGCTCGGGAATCATCGACGGCTCTTTCGACTTTGACGCTTTCGACGAACTGATCGAAAAGGCCCTGGAGCGGGACGACTTGGAGTGCGATTGGGGGGAGATCCTCAGGGGCATCGAGGCGGTGATGACGCGGATGGGAGTCATGCCTTTTGACGATGCCGACCTCCCGCCTGAGGACCCCCGTACTTTCTGACCGGGAATCCGTCCGGTACCCCCGTGGCACACTATTCTCCCGCCTCGAAATTTTTGATGAACTGCGCAATCTGCACTCCGAGATAGACGCATTGGATGCCCTCCAGGCACTTGTCGGCGTCCTCCCTTTCGAGGTGCGTGGCGAGCTGATGTTCACCCTTCTTGAAGTGAATCAGCCAGGCGTTCTTCTCGTCGCTGAACTCGATGGAGAGGTCGATCCCGTGGTCCCGGATTTCGGGGTACATCTCCCTCAGCTTCGCGGCCAGTTCCTCTTTGCTGTGCTTGACGTGGTCCATCATCCACCTCCCTTTGGCTGGTTTCTCCCTTTCCATTATAGTTAGATTGCCGGCATTGTGAACAGATGCATCAGGCCCCGCCGTCCCTCCCGGCCCTCCC
>JAUWCW010000185.1 GCA_030609125.1 Candidatus Rokuibacteriota bacterium | reverse complement strand
GGCCGCTGATCTTCCTGACCACGCGGCAGTCCGACGTGCCGATGCTCTTCAAGAGAGGCTTCACGAGCTCGTCCGCCGCCAGGTAGTAACCGCCCTCGACGGCGACAACGGCATAGACGAGATCGGGGTGCACCGCAATGGCGAGATTGGCGGGTATCGTCCAGGGGGTGGTGGTCCATATGACGGCAAAGAGCGGGCCTTCAGCGAGCCCTTCCAGGATCTTCTCCGCCCCTGAGACAACGGGGAAACGGACGGTGATGGACGGTGAGCTCTTGTCCTCGTACTCCACTTCCGCCTCCGCCAGGGCAGTGCGGCACGACATGCACCAGTGGACCGGCTTGTATCCCCGGTAGACGCTCCCGGCCTCGAAAAATCTTCCCAACTCGCGCACAATCGCCGCCTGATAGGAGTAGTTCATGGTGAGATAGGGCGCTTTCCAGTCTCCCAGGACCCCGAGACGGCGGAATTCGTCACGCTGGACATCCAGAAACCGGCCGGCATAGGCACGGCACTCCTTGCGGAACTCGGCAGTGCTCATGGACCGCTTCTTCTTCCCCAGGCTCCTGTCAACCTGAAGCTCGATGGGGAGGCCATGGCAGTCCCACCCCGGAACATAAGGTGCATCAAATCCCTCTAATGATCGGGACTTTACAATTATATCCTTAAGAATCTTATTGAAAGCTGTCCCCATGTGGATATGCCCGTTGGCGTAGGGCGGCCCGTCATGGAGAATGTACTTCTCCTTCCCCGCCGCCCTCTCCCGGAGGCGGCGGTAGACACCCAGGGCCTCCCATCGCTTGATGGCCTCCGGCTCGCGCTGCGGAAGGTTCGCCTTCATGGGAAAAGACGTCCTGGGCAGACTGAGGGTTTTCTTATATTCCATGGACGATCCGCACCTCCTCTTCAGCGGATGAACAATAATAAAAATAGACGCTTACGCTACCATGCAGTCCGTGCACTGTCAAGAGACGGAGCCTTGAAATGGGGTTCGGACTGGAGTATAGTTGATTAGCGCAGGCCGAAACGGTGATCAGCCATGACGAAGAACGAAAAAATAACGATTTTTCTTCCCCTCCTCGGCTTTTTGCTGTATGTCCTCTACCTGGTTTTTCTGAGTCCCAGGCCCTTTCTCCTGCGCTGGATAGAAGGCTGTTTCAGCCTTTTCGTCGCCCTCGTCTTCTGCAATCTCCTGCGAAGGAGATTTGCAGGCCGCCCCGATGGAGCGGGTCCTGAGTACTAGCCGCTCGCGCGCATCTTGAAGCATTGCTCCGCCAGCTCAACGAGTTCATCGTAGCCCCAGGTGCCCCGGTCTGTGAGCCTCCGCGACAGCAGGGGCGGTATGGCATCCAGCCCGAGGTGGGCGCCGCTGACGGCTCCCGCCATGGCCGCCGTCGTATCCGTGTCCCCACCGCCTGAGATCGCCATGCAGATGGTCTCCCAGTAGTCCCCCGGGGACCTGAGAAACGCGTAGAGGCTCCACAGGACACTCCCGATGACGAAGGGGGTTATACCCATCCCCTCTTTTTCCGGCTCCCCTTCCCGGCCCGCGCGGCCGATGAGCACCACAGCCTCCGCAGGCGGCAGCCGAATCCACTCGGTCAGGTCTCTCAAAGCGTCGGCCATGGAACCGTCGACGCTCCCGGCCCACTCCCTCAGGCGGGCGAGGAAGCTCCCGGGCTCTATGGCACCCCCTTGCACACACAGGGCGACGGCCCCGGCTATGCAGACGGCCCCGGCGGAGCACCGGCTGTCCCGGTGCGTTATCCTGCCCTGATCAACGGCGGCGCGGATGAGGCCCTGCGGGTCGTCGTGGAAGAGCAGCCCTGCAGGACCGGCACGCATGGCGCTGCCGTTGCCGGCCGCCGGCGGCGGTGTGCCGGCCTCCTCCCAGGGTACGCCCGCGGCAAGTCTCGCGGCGGCGGCTTCGGTCGCCGCACCCCGTCCCACCACTCTCTCCTCGGAAAAAAGAGCGGCGATGCGCAGAGCGTAGTCCCCGGGATCGAATTTGCCCCGCTCCCGGAAACTTATCAGCAGCTCCCGTGCGAGCTGGGAATCGTCGGTGTACTGCCCGAAGGCAAAGGGGGGCCTTCCGACCGCACCCGCCCGCCCCGAACGCAGGATCCCCGCCACGTACTGCCGGCAGACATCCGCCATGTAACCCTCGACGGGAAAGCCGAGAGCGTCACCGAGACACTGCCCGACCAGGCTGCCACTGAAAGAGTCCCTGCGCGGCGGCATGAACCGCTCCTTTCCTTTTTGCATCCATTGTCATGTTTAGAAGGACTGTTGACAATAGCCGAAGGCCTTCATATGGTACCCGCTGGAGAGTGGAAAGACCCGTCATGACGAAAGACAAGTCCCGACCCGCGAAGCCTTCCCCGGCAGCGGCACTTACGCAGCTCACGGTGGTTGAGGTGAAGACGCACCTCCCGCCTTCAGGCGCCGCTCTCGGTGCCGGCGAAATACGGGAGGTGTCCTCGGAGTGGACCCTGAAAGACCGCGTCGGAGGATGGAAAGTCCGCTGGGGCATCGGGAGGAACAGCTACCGGGTGCGCCCCGGGCTCTACGCCCTGGGAGAGCCGGACAGGCGATCCCCGGTCCTGGTGAGCGCCAATTACAAGCTGAGCTTTGACGTTCTGCGACGTGCGATGGCAGGCGGGAAAGCCTGGATCCTCGTCCTCGACAGCGACGGAGTCAACGTCTGGTGCGCTGCCGGCAAGGGGACGCTCGGGACGGAAGAGCTCGTGCACCGCATCCGCTCCACGAACCTCCCGGAAGTCGTCGACCACCGCAAGCTGATCGTTCCCCAGCTCGGCGCCGTCGGCATAGCCGCTCACGAGGTGAAGAAGCACTCCGGTTTCCGCGTCGTCTTCGGACCCGTGCGTGCCGGAGACCTCCCCCGATTTCTCGACAACGGCTTCAAGGCCGACAACGCCATGCGCACCGTGACCTTCACGCTACGCGAGCGGCTGGTCCTGGTGCCGATGGAGATCGTTCCCGCCATGCGGTACGCCGTGCCCGTTCTCCTGCTCCTCGTTCTGTTCGGCGGTTTCGGCCGGTGGGGCTACTCGACGGAGGCCCTCCTCCGGAACGGGGCGAGCGCCGCCGCGGCCCTGGCAGGGGCACTGCTGGCCGGTGCGGTGATCACCCCCCTGCTGCTTCCCTGGCTGCCCGGCAGGTCCTTCTCGGCCAAGGGCTTTGTTCCGGGTCTTGCCTGGGCCCTTCTCTTCGTCTTCCCCGCCGGTGCGTTCCTGCCCGAAACGGCGAACCTCTCTCCCTGGGAGACCGCCGCCTGGGTGCTGGCTCTGCCGGCCCTCTCGGCGTTCCTCTCGATGAATTTCACCGGCTCCTCGACGGTGACCTCTCTGTCCGGTGTCAAGAAAGAGATGCGCTACGCCTTCCCTCTTCAGGCCATCGGAGCGCTGGGGGGGCTTCTGCTGTGGGTGGCGGGACATTTCCTCGGAGGCCGGGCCTGAGATGACGCTGCTTTACCTGCGCGACGTCACGACCCTCAGGCTCCACGAGGAGGCGTGCACCGGCTGCAAGGTCTGCACCCTCGTCTGCCCCCGCGACGTACTGAAGATGGAGGGGAAGAAGGCCCGCATCATCGAGAAAGACGCCTGCATCGAGTGCGGCGCCTGCGCACTCAACTGCGCCTTCGACGCGATCACCGTGAAAGCCGGAGTGGGCTGCGCCAACGCCATCATCAACAGCAAGCTGGGGCGCAAGAACGCCTGCTGCGTCATCGACGACGACCGGGACGTATGCACCAGCTGCTGATCCGGGAAGGTAACCCGGCTCTTTCCGGGCAGTATTACCCTTGTGAAGGGCGTTGAGCATGAGCGAAAACGATGAGGGCCGGGCAAGGATTCTTCTCGTCGAGGACGAGGACCTCCTCAGGCATTCCGTGCAGCGCTACCTCGACGGCAAGGGCCTGCACGTCACCGCCGCCAAGGAAGGCCTTCAGGGACTTCGGAAAATCCGATCCGGCGATTTCGACCTGCTCGTCACCGACCTTCACCTCGACGGAGTGGACGGCCTTGAGCTCACCGCCGCCGCAAGGAAGCACAATCCCCACCTGCAGGTGATCATCATCTCCGGCCACGGCTCGAAAGAAACCGTGATCAGGGCCCTTCGGCAGGGAGTGTGGGACTTCGTCGAGAAGCCTTTCGACCTCGAGCTCCTCCTCATCACCATCGAGAAAGCTCTCGAAAAGAGCCGCATGGAAAAGGAGCTGGTCCGGCTCAGCCGAACCGACGGGCTGACGGGCCTGTTCAACCAGAGGTATTTCTATGCCGTCCTGGAGGCCGAGATGAAGCGGGCCTCACGGCAGAACCGCCCTCTTTCACTCATCCTCCTCGACGTCGACGAGTTCAAGAAGTACAACGATCTGCATGGCCACCTGGCCGGTGACGACATGCTCGTGCGCCTCGCCTCCTGTATCCGCAGGGCATGTCGGAAGGACGTCGACGTGGGCTTTCGCTACGGGGGGGACGAATTCGTCATCCTCCTCCCCGAGGCAGACAGAAGGACGGCCGAGGAGGTTTCCCGCCGCGTCTGTCACGTCGTCGAGGAGGAAGGCCTGGAGCTCACCCTTTCCATCGGAGTGACCGAGCTCTCCCGCGGCAGGGACCTCAAGGGTGCCGTCCGCGAAGCGGATGAAGCAATGTACCTCGCCAAGCAGTTCGGCGGAAACAGGACCGTCACCTTCGAACATTCCGGCTGACGCCGCTCTGCGGGAAGCGCCCTCGTGGGTCTCTCGCGGGCGGACTTGTAAGTTACCCGCACTTTCTCTAGACTTTCCATCATGATCGAAGATCACGCCATACACGAGGCCTTGGAGGCGATCTGGTCCGCCCGGGAGCTGGATCTGC
>JAUWCW010000289.1 GCA_030609125.1 Candidatus Rokuibacteriota bacterium | reverse complement strand
CTTTTCTGTTTCCGGGCTTCCCTCCCGGCCTCTTCCGTCCCACCTTCGGGTGAGACAAATGATGGTAAAACAACCCGAACCAAGAGAAATGTAATGTCCGGCGGAGATCTTGTCAAGAAACGGATTCCCCCCTTCCCGGGGGAGGAGAGCACGAGCAGGAAAACCCGGTATTTCAGGCGGAAATCTGGCGAAAATCGGCCAGCCCGGCAAAGAGCGAAGCCAGGCTCTTCACCAGGGCGAGGCGGTTAGCCTTCAGATCCTCTTCCTCGGCCATGACCAGAACCTTGTCGAAAAAGGCGTCCAGGGCAGGCCGGACCGACGCCATTCTCCGCAGCGCCTCCCGGTAGTCGCCGCCGTGAATCAGCTCCGCCATCTCCTCCTCGAGCCCCCGGACCGCCTCGTGAAGCGCCTTCTCCTCTTCCTCCCGGAACAGGGACGGGTCGACTCCGCCGTGAAAATCGTCGGGGACGATATTGACGGCGCGCTTGAAGGTCATGGCCAGGGGCAGGAAGTCCTCCTCCCTGCGGAAATCCTCCAGGGCCCCGATCTTTCTTCTTACTTCCGCCGGGCGGCCGAAACCCGCGGCGAGAACGGCCCTCACAATATCCGGGGGGAACCCGGCTCCCGAGTAGAGGTTCTCCAGCCTCCCCCGGAAGAACTCGAGGATGTCCCGCAGGAGCGTCTCCACGGGGACTTGCGTCTTCCCCCGGAGCCCGCCGACGGCCTGCTCCAGGAGGAGGGTGAGATCGACGGGGAAGTCCCGCTCGGTGAGTATGTTGATGACAGCCAGGGTGTGCCTCCGCAGTCCGTAGGGGTCCTCCGACCCCGTCGGGGCCTCTCCGATGCCGAAGATCCCCGCGATCGTGTCCGCCCGGTCCGCGACGCTGAGAATGGCCCCGAGCTCGCTCCCGGGAAGGTCGTCCCCGGAAAAGCGCGGCAGGTACTGCTCGTAGACGGCCGTCGCCACCTGGGGCTTCTCCCCCGAGCGGGCGGCGTACTCACGGCCCATTATCCCCTGGAGTTCGGGGAATTCCCCCACCATGAGCGTCACCAGGTCGGCCCGGCCCAGCCTGGCCGCCCGGGCGACGTCGTCCTCGCCCAGCGGAAAGACCTTCTTCGCGAGGTACCGCGCCAGCCCTTCCACGCGGTCAACCTTCTCCCGGTAGGTGCCGATCTTCTCCTGATAGACAACCTTTTCGAGCTCGGGAACAAGTTCGGCCAGGCTTTTCCTGCCGTCCTCCCTGAAGAAGAAGTCCGCGTCGGCCAGACGTGCCCTGAGCACCCGCTCGTTCCCCTCGCGGATAAGGGCCATGTCTTCGCACCGCATGTTGCTCACGGCAATAAAGCGCGCCATGAGACTTCCCTCGCCGTCACGAACGGTGAAATACTTCTGGTGTGACTTCATGGAGGTGATGAGCACCTCGTCGGGGAGGGCGAGAAACTCTTCGTCGAAGGAGCCGCAGACGGCCACGGGATACTCCACCAGATTAGTGACCGTGTCCAGAAGCTCCTCGTCGAGCGACACCTCACCGCCCTCGGCGCGGGCCGCTTCCTCGATCTGTTCGCGGATCATGCCCCGGCGCTCTTCGACGTCGGCTATGACGAAAGCCCCGGCGCTCTTCTCCAGGTAGTCTTTCCAGCCCTCGACGGCGTAGCTGCCGGGGCTGAGAAAGCGGTGGCCCCGCGAACGGTCCCCCGAGCGGATCCCCGCCACCTCGAACTCCACCGTCTTCCCGCCGCAGAGGGCAAGGATCCAGTGAATCGGGCGGGCGAACCTCAGGTCCCCCTCCCCCCAGCGCATCGACTTGGGAAAGCGAAGGGCCGTTATCCAGCGGGGGAGCTCCTCACGCAGGATCTCCTCCGCCGGCCTGCCCTCCTCACGCTTCATGGCGCTCACGTACTCTCCCTTGGGAAGGGACTTGACCGACAGCTCCTCCGGCGCCACACCCACGGAACGGGCGAATCCGCTCCCCGCCCTGGTGAGCGAACCGTCGGGCCCGTAGGCCACCGAGCGAGCCGGTCCCGTCACTTCGCGGACAAGATCCGGCTGTTCCGACGACAGATCCCTGACACAGATTGCCAGCCGCCGGGGCGTTCCCGCCGTAAGGATCTCACCGTGCTCGAGGCGCAACGCTTTCAGGGCCGCCGCGGCGGACTCCTTCAGGTCGGCAAGGGCGGGCGGTATGAAGCGGGCGGGGATCTCCTCGCAGCCGATTTCCAGCAGCAGGTCCTCTCTCGTTCCGTGTTCGCCCATGACCTAGCCCGCCTTCTCCGCACTCTTCAGGAGGGGAAATCCCATCTCCTCCCGAAGCGCCAGGTAGCCGGCGGCACACGCCCTGGCCAGCCGGCGGACCCTCCTGATGTAGCCGGTCCTCTCGGTGACGCTGATCGCTCCCCGGGCGTCGAGCAGGTTGAAGACATGGGAGCACTTGAGGCAGTAATCGTAAGCGGGGAGAACGAGGCTGCCCTCGATCAGGCGCAGACACTCCTTCTCGTAGAGGGCAAAGAGCGCAAAAAGCATCTCCACGTCGGCTTCCTCGAAGTTGTACTTCGAGAACTCCACTTCGCCCCTGTGATGGACGTCCCGGTAGGTGATTCCCTCCGTCCACTGCAGGCTGTAGACGTTGTCCACGCCCTGCAGGTACATGGCGATCCGCTCCAGCCCGTAGGTGAGTTCCACCGAAACCGGCTTCAGGTCGATCCCCCCGACCTGCTGAAAGTACGTGAACTGGGTGATCTCCATGCCGTCCAGCCAGACCTCCCATCCCAGCCCCCAGGCGCCGAGGGTGGGGGACTCCCAGTCATCCTCGACAAAGCGGATGTCGTGTTTTTTCGGGTCTATCCCCAACTCGCACAGGCTCTCCAGATACAGGTCCTGCACGTTCAGGGGCGAGGGCTTGAGGATCACCTGGTACTGGTAATAGTGCTGCAGGCGGTTCGGATTGTCGCCGTATCTGCCGTCGGTGGGACGCCGTGACGGCTCGACGTAAGCCACCTTCCACGGCTCGGGACCGAGGACCCGCAGAAACGTCGCCGGGTTGAACGTCCCGGCGCCGACCTCCAGGTCGTAGGGCTGCTGCAGGACACACCCCTTACCCGCCCAGAAGGCCTCCAGCTTGAGAATCACTTCCTGAAAAGTCACGGCAGAACTGCTCCTTCGGACTGTGTGAGTCAGGGAGACGGAGTATTTGCCCGCCTCCGGACGGACACCTTTTGTATATAAGAAAGTCAGTATTGTCAATATCGCAGTGCACGAGAGAGCACTGCGGCGGATGGCGGGGGTGGCACCGCGGCGTCACTCTGCCGTGCAAGTTTTTGTTTTACAAGAATAATATGCTGTTTTCGCGCCGCCCTCTATTGACAACCCGTTCCCTTTTCTCTATTAATCCGGTATATTTTCAGAGGAAACACAGGA
>JAUWCW010000016.1 GCA_030609125.1 Candidatus Rokuibacteriota bacterium | reverse complement strand
GGAGTGCAGGAAGACTCCGGCGGCTACGGGCAGTAGGGTCCGTCCCGCAGCCTTGCTGTCAGGCGAAGACATTTCGTGAAGGTGCAGAATGAAGAACATATTGCTCGCAGTAGATGACACAAAAGGGTCGAAAGCGGCGGTCTCCACCTTTGTCCGGGTGTGCAAGTGTATCGACCCGGAGAGGCTCATCCTCCTTCATGTTGAGAAGCTCGAAGGCCGATCACTGATCGACGGGATGCTGGGCGATCCGGAGATGGCCACCCTGAAGGAGACGCTGGAAGGGACGGAATACAAGGAGGCCCTTGACAAGAGGGCCGGGAGAATCCTGGAGTACTACAGCTCGGCCATGACTGAGAACGGTATCCAGGGGGTGGAGACGATGGTGCGTGTCGGCCATCCGGCGGACGAGATAATGAAGACCGCCATGGAAGAAGGCGCCGACATGATCATCATCGGGTCCCGCGGCAAGAGGACCAGCCACCTCTTCATGGGCAGCGTCAGCAGGGAAGTCGCCGACAGGGCTGAAATACCCGTCTTCCTGGTGAAGTCCTCAGGCTCCACCTGAGAACCTCCGGCTGTGTCGGAAGCCCCGGGGCGGTGAGGGTGCCTCCCGGGCCAGAAGGTGTTTTGACCGCCCGTTGCGCCGAAGTCCGCAACGGGCGGTTTTATGTTGGTGTCTAAATGAGTGTGAACAGCCGAAAAGACGTGGTCATTCTCGGTGCGGGTCTCGCCGGCCTGTCGGCGGGTCACGCCCTCTCGAAAGCCGGGCGCCATGTGGCCCTCATCGAGGCCGGGTCGACAGTCGGGGGCATGTCGCGGACCGTTGTCGGCGACGGCTACCGGTTCGACCTCGGGGGACACAGGTTTTTCACCACCGACAAAAGGATAGAAGAGTATGTGAAGAAACTCATGGGGTCGGAGATGCTCACCGTCCCCCGCAAGAGCACGATCCTCCTCAGGGGAAAGTACTTCGACTATCCCCTCAAGCCTCTGAACGCCATCTTCGGCCTCGGCGGCATAACAACGGCGAAGATCCTCCTGGACTACGGACTGCAGCGCCTGAAAAACTGGCCGGCGGGAAAAGCGCGGGCGGTCTCTCTCGAGGACCGCGTGGTGCGGGATTTCGGCCGTGCCCTTTTCAACCTCTATTTCAAAGAATACAGCGAAAAGGTGTGGGGTGTCGGCTGTGACCGGATAAGCGCCGACTGGGTGGCCCAGCGCATCCGTGGTCTCTCGCTGGGGGTGGCCGTGAAGAACGCGCTTTTCAAGGTGTGCGGGAAGGACCTTCCGACCCTGGCCGATCACTTTCTCTATCCCTCTCTCGGGATAGGGAGAATAGCCGAAAGGCTTCTGGAGGGCACGGGGGAGCGGGGGACCCTCCACGCCGATACCCGCGTCACGCGGGTGTACCACAGTGACGGGCGCATCGAGCGTGTGGAGGCACACAACCACAAAGGACCGGTCGTGACGGAGGGCGACGAATTTGTCTCCAGCATTCCGCTGAACACGCTGGTCGGGATGCTCGTTCCCGAGGCTCCCTGGGAGGTGCGTGACGCGGCTGCGCGGCTGCGCTACCGGGACCTGGTGGTGGTGGCGATTCCCGTCGACCGGGAGACGGCGACGGACCAGAGCTGGATCTACTTTCCGGAAAAGAGTGTTCCCTTCGGCCGGCTCCACGAGCCGAAGAACTGGAGCCCCCTCATGGCCGGGGAGGGGAAGACGGTGCTCGTGGCGGAATACTTCTGTTTTCGCGGTGATGATGTCTGGAAGGCGCGGGACGAAGAGATCGTCGAGACGACTATCGTCCACCTGGAGAAACTGGGATTCGTCGACAGGAAAACCGCGGAAGGCGGTCAGGTTGTTCGTGTACCTCGCGCCTATCCGCTCTTCGAGGTCGGCTACATCGAGCACGTTACCAGGATATTCGAGTACCTGAACGGCTTCAGCAACCTTCATGCCATCGGCAGGAGCGGCATGTTTCGGTATTTCAACATGGATCATGCCATTGAGTCCGGGCTCGACGCGGCCAGAGACGTTCTCGGGAAAACGCCGGTCCCCGGCGAAGCGACCCCGCCGGCAGTAGCCTGACCACGCCATGAGGTGCGCCCTCGTCATTCCCGCATGGGTGCCCGAGGAGATCTTCCCCTCCCGGACCGCGTCGTCCCAGATCAACTACTGGCAGCCCCTGGGAACCCTCTACGTCGCCGCCGCGCTGAGGGAGGCGGGCCACGATGTTGCCTTTTTCAACGGCGCCTTTCTCTCCCGGGAGCGGATATTCGACGGGCTGAATGAGTTCGGGCCGGACGTGGCGGGCCTGTACTCGACGGCATTCGGCTGGGGAAAGGCCCTCAGGGAGGCAAAGGAGATAAAGAGGAACCTCCCCCGCTGTTTCGTCGTTGCCGGCGGTCCCTATCCGTCGGCGGCGAAGGAGAAGTGCCTCGGCGATTCGATCTGCATCGACGCGGTCGTGGCCGGCGAAGGGGAGACTGCCATGACGGAGCTTGCCGGGAGACTCGAGAACGGAGGAGATCTCGGGGATATCGCGGGGCTCATCTGGCGGCGAAGCGGCCGCGTCGTGAAGAACACCCCCCGGGAACTTCTGTCCGATCTGGACTCCCTCCCCTTTCCGGCGAGAGATCTTCTCGGCGACTCGATGGCCTACCTCCCCCCGCCTGCGACGTACCGCAAGAAGCCCGTTGCCGTCATGATCACCTCCCGCGGCTGCAGCCGGCGCTGCATCTTCTGCTTTCAGCTGGGGGGCAGGAACAAGAGGGAGATACGATATCGCGGCGTCGAGAGCGTCCTGAAAGAGATAGAGCTCTGCCACCGCCAGGGATATCGCGAGATAAAGTTTCTCGACGACACCCTGGCGGCCGATCATGACCGTGCCATGGAGCTTGCCGGGGGAATCAAAGCGCTGAACCTGGACCTTGCCTGGTTCGCGTCGGCCTGCGTCAATCAGGTGGACTACCCTCTCCTCAAGGCTTTCAGAGAGGCCGGGTGCTGGGCGATCCTTTTCGGAGCCGAGAGCGGAGTGCAGAAGAATCTCAACAGCCTGCGCAAGGGCATCACGCTGGACCAGACGAGGAGCGCCGTCAGGGCCGCCAGGAAGGTGGGACTCACGGTGCACACTCCGTTCGTCTTCGGCATCCCCGGGGAGACCTTCGAGGAGGGGCTGCAGACCATCGATTTCGCCTGCGAGATCTCGCCCGACCTGGCGAGCTTCCACGCCCTCACGCCTTTTCCCGGGACAGAGCTGCACGAGAATGTCGATCGCTACGGGACGCTCTCCGACGATCTCACGGCCTACACCTACCAGGGAGCCGCTTTCGTCCCGCACACCATGACGAGGGATGAGATCACCCGCCTGAGGCAGCTCGCCTACCGGAGGTTCTACAGCAGGCCGGGCTACCTGGCCCGGAGGCTTCTCAGCGTCAGGAGTCTGCAGGAGTTCAGGGCGGCGTGCCGGGGAGCCCGGAGCCTCTTCGGGCTGTGGACCGGAAGGGACGTCTTCAGCCGCTCCTGAGGGCGAGCCGCGCGTACTCGCGGAAGAGGGCGGGATACAGGCGCGGATTGAAGAGAATGTTCATTATGAAGTAGCACTCGTGGGTGCAGTGGCAGTTCCCCTCCGCTATCGCCGCCGCCATTTTCCTGCCCCGGTCTCCTCTCATGATCTTACGCAGGTCGTAGCCGGACTCCCTCACGTTTCCCATGGGCTCGCCGAGGATCTCGCAGGGGTACACGTCCCCCTTCTCGTCGAGAACGAGGGTGAGCTTTCCCGCGTAGCAAGGTATGAGGCGGCGGTTCTGCCGGTCCGTCTCGTAGATGAGACGCCTCTGAAGGATGTCCTGGGCCACCTTCAGCTTTCCTCCCCGGAAACGGTAGCGGCGGGCGGGCTTCCTTCTGACCATGGACCGCATCTTCTCGGAGACCCTGCGGTACTTCTCCCGATCCGGTCCCTTGAGAGAGGGATCCGGCACCTCGCCGCGGATCAGGGAGACGGTGTGAGTGCGCACGTCATCGAGTTCGCCCACCAGGTCGATCACCTCGCCGACGATATCCTGGTTCGCCGAGCAGAAGACGGTGTTCACCCCCAGTTCGAAATTCGCATACCGGGGGAGAAGTTCCCTGAGGGCGTGGTAGGTCTCGAGGGTCCTGTCGAAGGCTCCCGGGACGCCGCGCAGGGAGTCGTGAACCTCCCGGGTGCCGTCAAGGGAGAGTTTGACCACCACGGCGCTTTCGGGGCAGCTCTTGAGAATGGCCTCGGTCTGTTCCCTGATGGTATTCGTGAGGAGGCCGTTGGTGGGCAGAAGAATGAGCGCGGGCCTGTTGTGGCGGTAGAAGACGCGGGCGAGGTCGGCGATGTCCCTGCGGAGAAAGATCTCCCCCCCGGAAAAAGCGAGCCACAACAGTTTCCCCAGCGAGGAGGAGACCCTTTCCGTCTCTTCCAGGGAAAGCTCCGGCGCCTCGCCCCGGCCGGCCGGCGCGTAAAAACAGAATGAGCAGCGGGCGTTGCACCGGCGCGTCACGAAATAGGTGAGCTGAATCGGGTTGCGCTTCCAGAGCGCCGAGCCGAGATGGCGCAGTGGCGAGTAAGTCACGGGCGCTCTTGCTCCGGGGGCCAGCCGCGGGATCCCTTCAGCAGACCCGACAGGGCTCCCGCCCCAACAGCGAAGGGATAGAGCGAGAAGTAGTAGGCCGAGGCGGCGAGTCCGAAGCGGGCTCCGCCGGTGCTGAAGAAGGCCCCCAGCAGGCCCCTGTTCAGCAGCAGGTTGCTGGTGAAAGCGGCGAGGATGACATAGGAAAGGAAGGGCCCGCCCGCCACGCTCCGGAGAAACAGCCCGGTGAGGCAGAGGAAGCAGAGAGCGACGTTCAGCTTCAGCTCCCGCGAGGCCGTACCCGAATCCGCCAGCAGGTCCCGGTTGCGGACGGAGTACATTGTCCAGTACATGGACTTTCTCCATGCGTTCTTCAGGGAGTCAGAGAGGGAATAGTTGAAGATGTGGCGCACGACGATTTCAGGATTGATCCGCAGATCACAGCCGGATCTTCTCAGGCGGTGGCTGAACTCGACGTCCTCCAGGATGGGCAGGAAGTGCTCCGGAAACCCCCCCTGCCTTGCAAAGGTGGCGGCGTGGATCGCCATGGCGTGAGTGGCGACATAATCGGGGGCGCCGCCGCTCTTGGTCTCGAAGTAGTTGATGAACACCGACTGGAAAACGCTGTAGAAGGAGGTGTCCGGGGGCTCCCGGGTGTAGGTGCCTCCTATCACCGCGTCCGACCCCGCCCCTTCCAGTGTTCTCTGGGCGATTCGCAGGGTCTGCTTCTCGAGGAGACAGTCGGAGTCGGTGAAAAATAGAATGCCTCCCCTGGCCTGACGGGACCCGGCGTTCCGCGCGGCGGCCGCGCCGGCGTGGTCCCGGAGCTCCATCAGGCGACAGGGGAACCGCCGGATAGTCTCCACGGAACCGTCCGCCGAGTCGTCGTCGACGACGATCACCTCGAAACTTTCGTGATCCGACGCGAAGGCGGCTTCGAGACACCTGCCGACGGTGGCGCTCCCGTTCCTGTTGGGAATGATTACGGAAATGTCAGGGTTCGACAAAACAGCCCCACGCTACACGGAAAGAGCGCCGAAGAAAAGGGACAGCCGGGCGAAGCCCCCCGTCAGCAGGAGCACTCCCATGATGAGCATGACGACGCCGGCGCCGATGTGAAGGTAGTGGAGAAAACGGCCCGCCCGATCGGCGAAGCTGAGGGAGAACGCGAGGGCGGCGGCGGTCAGCATGAACGGGATCCCCATCCCCAGCGAATAGGAGAAGAGGAGGACGCCTCCCGTGAGAACCTGTTCCTGCGACGCCGCCATGGTGAGAACCGCGCCCAGCACGGGTCCCACGCACGGCGTCCATCCGAAGCCGAAGGCTATCCCCAGGAGGTAGCTCCTGGTCACGCCGGCCTCTCTGGCCTTGACGGTGAACCGGCGCTCCCGGTACAGCCAGGCCACCTTCAGTATCCCCGTCATCTGAAGGCCGAAGAGGATGATGAGTACCCCTGCCGCGCGCTGGAAAAGAAGAATGTTCTCGGTGATGAAACCGCCGATGGAGGTGGCTGTCAGACCGAAGGCGACGAAGACCGTGGTGAAGCCCGCCCCGAAGATGAGGGTGTGAATCATGACGTGAGAGAGGTAGGTCCGACGGGAGAGGTTTTCCGCCTCCTCCGCCGAAACGCCGGAAATGTATCCTATGTAGCCCGGCATGAGAGGGAGGACGCACGGGCTGGCAAAGGAGATGAAGCCGCCCGCGAAGGCAACCCAGATGGAGACTCCTTCAAGCATGGCTCATCGCCCCCTTCCCGCCGGAATGGTTTCGGAAAGACAGGAAACGTCAGCGAGGCGGCGGCTGCCGGTGAGGGCCAGGAGGAGCCGGTCGACGCCGAGGGCGTTGCCGGCGCACGGGGGAAGGCCCGACTCGAGGGCCTCGAGAAAGCGGCGGTCGACAGGATAGGGCATTTTCCCTAGCCGCTCCCGCTCCTTGTTGTCACGGGCAAAACGGAGTCTCTGCTCGGCGGCGTCGGTCAGTTCCGTGAACCCGTTGCAAATCTCGGTCCCATCCAGGTACAGCTCGAACCTCTCGCAGAGCCGCGGGTTGTCCGGTCTCCTTCTTGCCAGGGAGCCGACCTGCTCCGGGTAATCAAAGAGAAAGGCGGCGCCCTCCCCGGAGAGCCCCGGTTCGACCTTGTCCACCAGGTCCATGAAGAACGGGTCGGGGCTGAACGACCGGGAGGGCTTCCATCCCGCGTGGCTCTGGAAGGCGTCGTCCACGGCGATCCGGGCAAAAGGCCGGGGCCATGCGGAGACGGGGGTCGGGACGCCGGCCTCTCCCAGGGTTTCGCCGCACTCCCTGACGAGCTCCTCGGTGAGGTCCATGAAGTCGAAGTAGTCCTTGCCGGCGCAGTACCATTCCAGAATGGAGAACTCCGGATTGTGCAGGTCCCCCGACTCGTCGGCCCTGAAGGCCCGGGTCACCTGAAAGATGCGCTCCAGCCCCGAGGTCATGAGCTTCTTCATTTCCAGCTCGGGGGAAGTGGCGAGATAGCATCCCTCTCCCGCCGGCAGGGCGTCGATGTACGGATCTATTCCGGGCGAAGCAACCCGCAGCGGAGTCTCGACTTCGACATAGCCCCGACCCCTGAAGAAGCGCCGAATGCGCTGAACCATGACGTCCCGGCACCTGAGCCGCTCCCCCCACGAAAGAGAGGCGAAGTCGTGCACCGCTATCCCTTGGCCCGCTCCAGATACAGGCCGGTCCGGGTGTCTACGGATATCTTCTCCCCCTCCTTGATGAAGAGGGGCACCTGGACGGTGAGACCGGTGCCGGTCGTGGCGGCCTTGGTCGCCCCGGTGGCCGTGTCGCCTTTCATGCCCGGCTCCGTTTCGACGATCTCCAGCACCACCGTGATGGGGAGGTTGATCCCGATGGGCTTGTCCTTGAAGAAGAGGATGGAGACACTCAGGTTTTCGATAAGGTAGCGGGCGGCGTCGCCCACGTTCTCCTCGGAGATCTCGACCTGGTCGTAGTTGTCGTTGTCCATGAAATGGTACGTGCCGCCGCCCTGGTAGAGGAACTGCATGTGACGCTCCTCAATCCTGGCGGGCTTAAGCTTTTCGCCGCTCTTGTAGGTGCGGTCGAGAACGGCGCCGGTGATCATGTTCTTCAGACGGCAGCGGGTAAAGGCGTTGCCCTTGCCGGGTTTGACAAACTGGAAATCCACGACGATATAGGGGGAGCCGTCGATCTCCACCTTGAGGTTCTTCCTGACATCCGAAGTGCTGTACATTCAAATTCTCCAATAAGGGTACATGTCGTTTCCGGATTATAGTGTTCTTCCGGGCGGTCGTAAATCCCCTCTCTGAAAAGGCTCCCGGGAGAGGAGTACGATCAGGTCGGGGGACTGCCGGGACTGCCGGGGGTGAACTGAACCCCCATGCCGCTGTTGTCGGGAAGAATGTAGACGGGTCTGGTAACGACCTCTCTGAGGAGGTGGCTCGCGGCGATCTCCCGCCCCAGAGGGTCCCTGTCCATTCCGGACAGGGACATTTCCAGGGACTCGTTCCCTTCCGCCAGTGTGCCGGCGAGGCGGGGCGACACCCGCCCGAACCTGCCGCCGCCGAGGCTGATCTCGCGCAGAGTGGCCACGGTGGCCCTGCCGCCCATGATGATCTCGACAGGGATTTGAACGGGAATCCTGAAGTGGCGCCGTTTGTCCGGCCAGGTCCCGCGGATCACGGCCCCGGCCCGCGGGGCAAGGGCCTGCTCCAGGCTTTCAGAGGGCCGGAGTATATCGATGGTTCTCCTGATGCGCGGAGGGAGGGTGTCGAAATCCCTGGGCCGGCCGAGGAGTTTCAGGCCCGCGTGCCTGAGACTGGCGGCTTCGAGAAAGCACGCGCCTTCGCTGTCGACGATGGGGACCTCGCGCAGATCGAGAACGAGGGGCGAGCCTTCCTCCTGAAAGTGCAGCTCCACCATGTCCATGAGCCTGCGGGCCCCTGTGCCGCCGAGGTTCTTCCTCAGAACCCAGCATTCCGTCCCGCCGTAGCGGAAGCGGGAGGGCTGACTCTCCATGCTGTCAATTGCGCCTGTCAATGCCGTACCGGTCGATCTTCTTCTGGAGACCGAGCCTGCTCAGCCCGAGTATGCGGGCCGCCTGGCTCTTGTTCCACCTGGTTTCGGAAAGTGTCCGGGAGATGATCTCCGTCTCGAGGCGGCCCACCGCCTCCCGGATGTTGGTCATCGTTGCCCGGGGCGGACGGGCGGCGTGCTGGACGGGCGGGCTGAAATCTCCCAGGTCCAGCTCCTGCCGTCCGAAGGCGGCCGCTCTTTGCAGCTCGCTCTGCAACTCCCTGACATTGCCCGGCCAGGAGTACTCCTGAATCGACAGGAGCGTTTTCCTGCCCACCGAAAGGGAGCCGTGGCCGTTTCCTCCGGCCAGGCGGCGGAGAAAGTGTTTCACCAGGAGGGGTATGTCCTCTTTTCTCTCCCGCAGCGGGGGAACGAAGAGGGTGAGCCTCGAGATCCGACGGTGGAGATCGCTTCTGAAGCGGCCCTTGCGCACGAGATCGCCGAGACTGCGGTCGGTGGAAACAATGATCCTCGCCGGCGCCTTGCCGTTGCCGCCTGCCTTCGTCTCTTCTCCGCTGGGAGAGCTCAGGTGGCTGAGGAGAAGACGCTGGACGGAGGGGGTGAGGTTCTCCACGGCGTCGAGAAAGAGAGTTCCCCCCGCGGCGTGGCCTATGAGCCCGCTTCCGCCGTCCCTCTTCGGGCCGAAAAGCTCGTGCTCCTGGAGTGCCTCGGGGAGCACGGCCAGGTTCTCGCAGACGAAGGCGCCTTCCGGGCCGGGGTGAAGCTGGTGGAGCAGCCCGGCAATGAGGTGTCGTCCATTCCCCTGCTCCGACTCGATGAGGAGGGGCTCCCGGCTGCCGGCGAAGGTGGTAAGAGAGTCCCGTATCCTGGCTACCCCTTCGGAGACCCCGACGATGCTCGCCTCGTCACCCCTCTCCCCCAGGACGGCGGCGGCGGCCGACACTTCACGTTCGTCCCGGGTGTCTTTCAGGAGCGGATATATCACGGCGGCGTTTTCCATCAACTGCACGAGAAGGTCCGTCTCCCCGGAGGAAAGCTTCGGGTTGGCTTCGCCTCTCCGGGCGAGAAGCTCGGCGTATCCTGCGTCGGTGCGGCCCGGCCCATCCTCCGGGCTGACAGGGCCCTCGGCGATAAATCCGTCGCTCAGCAGAACGGCGTTCCTCTCCTCGCCGGTGGGGATGGGGAGGAACGCCATGGTGAGTCCCGCGGGGCACCTGGCAAGAACCGCTCTGTTTTCACTGAAGAGACCCCGCCGGAACGTCGCGCATGCATCGGGCTCCAGCTCGCCGGCGGTGAAAAGCGGACAGAGACATCTTCCGGAATCCCGGGGTGACTGCAGCAGGGTGAAGCCGACTCCGTAGGCGGAGCGGCTGTAGGTGCTCAGCGGGATGACAGCTTCCCTCAGGATATCTGTCTTGTCGATTGCCTCCATGTTTTCCTCTCGCCGGTTCCAGGGAGCCCTCCCGGCTCCCGACCCACTCTGTCGATGGTCAGCCGGTATACACCTTCCAGGAACATGCTACCAGCGTTTACACTATCAAAACTAAGCTAATAATACAACTTCCCCGCCTCTTTTGCCCGGATATTTCATGAACTTCGTTGCGAGAGCGTGGAGATTACGTAAGATCAAGGGCTTTGCGCAGTTGCGCGGGTGAAGCTGTGCTGGAGCACAGCAAGGTCGCGAGACAAGAAAAGACCTTGAGATTGCGTGATCTCCGCGCTCGCAGCAGATGGCTCATGAAATATCCGGGCTAACCACAAGAAAGGTGAACGGCAGCGTTGGCGGAAGGAGACTGTCTTGTTGGTTGCCAGACTGCCGTCCGGAGAAAATCCTTTCTTCCTGACCCTGGATAGCCGAAAGGATTTGCAGCGAGGTGGGATGTGTCAGGCAGAAAACGAGCAAAATGACAGCGCAGAGAGAATATTAGTGCCAGAATGTGGAAGAATAAGACGCTAAAGTGGGGAAGTGCTGCTAATGTGCTCGATGACACGGGGGGCGATCTGAAGGGCGGCCTTTATGCAGTCGTTGAAGCCTATTCCCCGGTACGCATTCCCGATCAGAAAGAGACCCGGTAGTCTGCGCGTGCGCTCCTCGATCTCCCTGAGGCACTTCTCGTGACCGACAAGGTATTGAGGGATCGCCTTCTCCCAGCGGGTGATGCGTGAGAAGTCCGGCGGGGCCTGCTGGTTCATTGTTGCCCGAAGCTCGGACTGCACAACGCGGTGAAGCTCCGCCTCGTCGAGGAGGGGTGTACGGGGGTCGCGGGCGCCCCCTACCATGATGGTGAGCAGGGTCTTGCCTGCAGGCGCCCTGTTCCGGAAGATGCTCGATGTCCAGAGTGATCCGAGTATACGCCTCTTCTCGGCGTGAGGGATCAGAAAGCCGAAGCCGTCGAGGTCACGGCCGGTGTTCTTCATGTCGTAGCCGCAGTGGACTATGGAGACGGCGGAGTACGGAATGTCCCGCAGCCGCTCGGCGGCTTCGGAAGCAGCCCCTTCAAGTATCCTCGCCGCTTCGTAGGCCGGAACCGCGAGGATGACCGCATCCGCCGAAACCTTGCTCCCGTCGGCGAAGGCGAGCTCGTACTGCCGGTCCTTTCCCTCTCCCGTGACCGTGAGGCTTCGCACCGGCGCACCCGTGTGCCGGCGGTCGCCGAGGACGGCCGCGAGAGTGTCGATCATCTCCTGGAGCCCGTTCTCAAAGGACATGAGCGTGCCCCCCGGACCGGCGCCGGCCGCTCTCTTCTGTCCGGCGGCGCGGGCCTCTTTCTGCTTGGCGATCATCCCCCGGATCATCCCTCCGTACTGCCGCTCCAGGGCCACCACGCGGGGGAAGCAGGACGCCATGCTCATCGTCTCCGGATCTCCGGCATAGATACCCGAGGTCATGGGATCTATCAGCTTCTGCAGCGCCTCCTCTCCGAGTCGGCGGCGGATGAAGGACGCCACGGTCTCGTCCTCCCCGTCGGCCGCTTCCTTCCTGGGGGGGACGAAGTACTCGCCGACGATGCGCAGCCGCCCTCTCAGGGAGAGAAGGTCGGAGCGGAGGAAAGCGGCGGGGCCTTCCGGCAGCGCACGGAGCCTGCCGCCGGAGAAGATGTAGCGGCGGCGGGCGGCGTCGCTGCTTCTGAGGAGGCGGTCCCCGAGGCCGAGCTCCTCCACCATCTCCATGGTCTGGGGGACGTTGTCGAGAAAGCCGTTCGGCCCCGTCTCGCAGCGGAAACCCTCGCGGGAGAGAGTGGCGATCTTTCCGCCGAGGCGCGTCTCCGACTCCCAGAGCGACAGGTCGATGCCGAGACCGTCCCGCTCCGCCCTGCGAAGAAGAGAAAAAGAAACGGCCAGGCCGGAAAGCCCTCCGCCCACGACAGCGACGCGCCTCGTCACGGGCGGATCTCCGGATGGCTGTCGGCGACGATCACGGTGCGTCCCCCTCCGCGCCTTCCAGGGCCAAGGCCCGCAGCTGGGCTATGAAGTCCGGCGAAGCGTTGAAGGCCGAGGTGCGACGGAAGATTTCGATGCCCAGCCGGTGGGCCTCCTCCGTGTAGTACCCGTCGATTTCGTAAAGGGTCTCGATCTGGTCGCAGACGAAGCTGAGAGGAACGAGAAGGACCTCCTTTTGCCCCCCGGCGGCGAGTTCGCGCAGGGCGTCGAGGGTTTCAGGTTCCAGCCAGCGCACCGGACCGGACCGGCTCTGGAAGGCGAGCTTCCAGGGGCGCTCGCCGATGGCGGGGAGGAGGGCGTCCACGGTGGCCTGCACCTGGTCCAGGTAAGGGTCGCCCTGACGGATAAGCTTCTCCGGGAGATTGTGGGCGGAAAAGAGGACAAAGGTGTCGCGCCCCTCGTGGGGGAACTCCGCGAGAGCCGCCGCGATCCGGTCGGCGTGGGCCCTGATGAAGAGAGGGTGGCTGTGAAACTCCTCCACGTACCGGACTGACAGGTCGGGGCAGCGTCTCCCGACGATTTCCCGGATCTCCTTCAGACTCGATCCGCCGACCGCCTTTGAGTAGTGGGGATAGAGCGAGACTACCACCAGTTCGCCGGGGCGGTCGGAAAGGATCTTGTCCATCACGTCTTCGGCCCGGGGATGCCAGTACCTCATGGCACAGCGAACCCTCCAGTCCCCATCGGCCCGCAGGACCTTCTCCAACTCCTCCGCCTGGCGGGCGGTTATGTCCAGCTGGGGGGACTTCCCTCCCAGGGCCCTGTACCTGGGCCGCACCTTGGCGGCCCGCTTGCGGGCGATGAAACGCGCCAGGACGCCGCGGAAGACGCCGGGCAGGGGGAGGGGAAGAATGGCGGGATCGGAGAAGAGGTTGGCAAGAAACGGTTCCACCGCCTCTTCCGAATCGGGCCCCCCCATATTGAGGAGGATAACCGCCGAGGGCTTCGCCGCGGTCAACATCTATTTCAGACGAAAGCGGTGGACTTCCTCGACCATGGTCCGGGCGGCGGAGACCTTCGTCGGCGGCAGGATACCGTGCCCGAGATTGAAGATGTGGCCCGGCGCACTCGCGTTGGCCCGGAGAACCTCCCGCGTCCTGCGGCGGATCTCCTTTTCGGGGAGGAAGAGGGCGCAGGGATCGAGGTTCCCCTGGACAGCCGTCTTTCTGCCGAGGCGCTTGCGGGCCACGTCGATGTCGGTCCTCCAGTCGAGGCCGACCACGTCGGCCCCGGTCTCCTTGACGATCTCCAGGAGGCCGCTGCCGTTGAAGACAAAGTGGATGACGGGGACACCGGTCTTCTTCACCGCCTTGATGATTTTCTTTGACCAGGGTGCGGCGAATTTCCTGTAGTCCTGCGGTGAAAGAGCTCCCGCCCACGAGTCGAAGAGCTGGATCGCTTCGGCGCCGGCGCTGACTTGGTAAAGGAGGTATTCCGTCACCGTGGCGGTGATCTTGTCCATGAATTTCTTGAAAAGATCGGGCCGCTGGAACATCATTTCCTTGATGAGGATGTAGCTCTTGGATCCGCTTCCCTCGACCATGTAGGAGGCGAGGGTCCACGGTGCCCCGCAGAAACCAATGAGCGCCACCGAGGGGTCGAGCCTCTCCCGGATGAGTCGCAAGGCCTCGGCGGTGAAGGGCATGGCCTCTTCCGGCTCGGGGACGCGGAGGCGGTTCACGTCGCGGGTATTGCGTACGGGCCGGGTGAGAACGGGACCCCGGTTTTCGGTGAATTCCACCGGCACGCCCATGGCCTCCACGGGAATGAGAATGTCGGAAAAGAGGATCGCCGCGTCCACGCCCAGGTCCGACACGGCCCGGAGGGTGACCCTGGCCGAGAGCTCGGGCTCCTTGCAGAGTTCCATAAAGCTGTAGCGTCGGCGCATGGCCCTGTAAGTTGGCTGGTAGCGCCCTGCCTGGCGCATGATCCATACCGGGGTCCGGGGGACTTTCTGGCCCCGGCAGGCCTTGATGAAAAGAGGTGTGCTCACGTGTTTTCTCCTTGGGTGGTGCGTCGCTGAGCGATCAGGTTTTTTCCAGCTTCCTTCGCATGCGGAAGGGGACGTAAGTGCAGAACGGCTCTTCTTCCAGGTAATCGCCGGTGACGGCGTAGGCCCTGGCCCGGCAGCCTCCGCAGACCCTCAGATACTCACAGGAGCCGCACCGGCCCTTGTAGCCGTCGAAGTCGCGCAGTTCCTGGAAGAGGGAAGACTTCTCCCAGATCTCGCGAAAGGGGGTTTCCTTCACGTTGCCGGCGGAGAGGGGGAAGTAGGAGCAGGGCTTCACGTCCCCGAAGGCGTCGATGAGGCAGATGCTCTGGGCGGCGATGCACCCCTTGCCGCCGCCGGTGGAGAAGGTGAGAGAGCGGCGCTTGAATTTCTTCCCTTCCGCCTTGGCCATCTGGGGGACCACCCGGTAGTAATGGGGAGCGCAGGTGGGCCGGACGAGAATGGCGTCCTCGTTCTTTTCCATTTCGTAGTGCCACTTGAGGATCTCCTCGTAGTCCTCCTTGGGGATCAACTCCTCGAAGATGTCTTCGCCCCTGCCGGTGGGTACGATCATGAACATGTACCACGCCGTGGCGCCCAGGGATTTGGCGAGACGGAAGATGTTTCCGATGTCCTCCTGGTTGCGCTTGGTGAAGGACGAGTTGATGAGGAAGGGGATGCCGTGCTTCTTGAGGAAATCAATACCCCGAAGCGTTCCCTCGAAGGCGCCGGGCTGCTGGCGGAAGTTGTCGTGAATTTCGGCGGTGGACCCGTCGAGGGATAGTGAGACCATGCGGATCCCGCTCTTTTTCATTCCCTCGCAGACCTCGTCGTCGATGAGCACGCCGTTGGTGGCCATGCACATGCGCAGGCCGAGGGCGGTGCCGTGGGCGGCTATGTCGAAGACGTCCCGCCGCAGGAGGGGCTCGCCTCCGGAGAGGACGACGACGGGCTTGGAAAGCTCGGCTATGTCGTCCAGGAGGCTGAAGGCCTCTTCGGTGGTGAAGTCCCCCTCGGCCGACGTGTCTTCCGAAGAGGCGCGGCAGTGAATGCAGCGCAGGTTGCAGCGCTGGGTCACCTCCCAGGCGATCCATTTTGGGAGAAATTTTTCAGGCATAAACAAAGCGCGCCCCCTCCGACACGAAGCCGGAGAGGGCTGTACTTTCCTCTCTCAGGTTTCTATTTTTTCTTCCTGCCGCCGGTTTTTCCGGCGGCCTTCCTGGCGGTTTTCTTCCTGGCAGTCTTTTTCCCGGCGACTTTTTTCTTCGCCGTCTTCTTCGCCGGGGCTTTTTTGGCGGCCGGCTTCTTCCTGCCTGCCGCGGCGGGCTTGGCCGCCGGGTCCATCACCACCCCACAGCACCAGAGTTGACTGTAGGCCGTGCCGGACTCGGTAACAAGGATCTCCCGCCCGCAGGGTATGCATACCAGAGCGCTGCCCTTCTTAGCCATACAAAACCCTCCTCTGTTGTTTCCCGGATCATAAGGGAAAGGGGCGATCTTTGGCAAGCCCCGTGTGTGTCGGGATCACGCGCTGCTGTCCCCACTTGGGGCTCAACGCCGGCCCAGCTTCTTCTCCGCGTAGGGAATCCAGAAGGCCCGGTTGGGGTCCTTGCGCACGGCGCCGATGAACTGCTCCCAGTAGTCCGCGGCCCCCGCGGAGAGTCCCTCCCCCTGCGCCTGGGCGAGATAGTAGTACGGAGCGGCCAGGCCCGACTCCACGAGGGTCGCTTTCCTGATGGTTTCCTCCGCCATCGAATCGTAACCCCTGGCGGCGTAGTTCAGGCCGAGGTAAATGTATATTTCCGGCCTGGTGTGGGTGGAGCTGAGGATCTTCAGGTACTCGGTCAGGGCCTTTTCCGTCCGACCCATGCTCTCAAAGAGTATCCCCAGGTTCGTGTGGGCGTCGGTGAAATCCCTCCTCGACTGGATCGCCTTGAGGTAGTGTACCAGGGCCTCCTGCCGATCCCCCGAA
>JAUWCW010000285.1 GCA_030609125.1 Candidatus Rokuibacteriota bacterium | reverse complement strand
GGAGTGCCACCGCTGCCACGAGCCCCACTCGTCGGACCAGGCGTCCTTTCTTCTGAGGCCGGTGAAGGAGCTGTGCGCCGGCTGCCACGGCGAGATGCTCACCGCCCCCGGCGGCACGGCGTGGACCTCCTCCCATCCCCCCGTCGTTGAGGGCAAGTGCAAGCTCTGTCACAGGCCCCACACCTCGAGAAAACCGGCCCTTCTCCGCTACGGTCTCCCCCAGGTCTGCCGGCCCTGCCACCAGGAGCTTTTCTCCCAGGTCGATAAGGCGGGAGAAGGGAAGACCCACAAGCCCGTCAGAGAGGGGGAGTGCGCGAGTTGTCACGACGTTCACGGGAGCGAGGCCCGGGCCCTGCTGAGCGAGGCAGACGTCGGCAAGCTCTGCCGGTCATGCCACGGGAGCCTGCCGGGGGGGCACCACCTCTACACTCTCGCGCAGATCGGGGAGAAGGCGGCGGTGACCGAACAGGACCTCTGCCTTGCCTGCCATAGACCCCATGTCTCTGATAACAGGCGGCTTCTCAAAGGCATGCGGGCGGCGGTCTGCCAGGGCTGCCACGCCATCTGAAGACAGGGACCGGCCCCTTCTCCCGAAAAAACCCCCGTTCCCAGCCCGGATATTTCATGTACTTCGTTGCGAGATATCCGCGCTCGCAGCAAATGGCTCATGAAATTTCCGGGCTAGTCGAGAGGCAGATACGATTGCCTGGCGTGGCACCCCCCCAGGCACTTTCCTCCCTCGCCGATCTTGTGAAATTCGAGTTGGAGGCAGGGCACGCCGCCGCAGTCCATCTCCTCGCGGATGAGGAGCGGTCCGTCGGTGGAATGGGGGTCGTGACAGTTGCGGCAGGTGACGCCCCGGGCGGTCCTCTCCCCCAGCTCGGTACGGATCGTTCTGTCACGGATGTGCCGGGCGTGGAGGTTATTCCCCCTGCCGCGGAACCCCGTGTCGGCGGTTGACGAGGAATCGGTCAGTGATTCTGCGTCGTGACATTCCCAGCAGAGCCCGTACGACTCGTCGCTGTAGTTCAGGTACTGCTGGAGGGGGTAGGGGCGCGTGAGCAGACCGGCATTTTCCGAGCCGTGGGGAAAATGGCAGGCGCCGCAGTCGCCGTCGCCGACGGGAGCGTGGACCGTCTCCCTGCTGAACCTGCGGTCGGCGTGGCAGCGGAAGCAGAGCTCCGGGATTTGCGCCCTGAGGAACTGCTCCGACTCGGCGGCGTGGGGGCGGTGGCAGCCGACGCACCCCTTCCCCTTCATGGCGCCGTGCGGAACAGGGGAATCGGCGATGCCTTCGTGACATTCTCCGCAGACCTGGTTGATGCTCACCCCCAGCGACCAGCCTTCCGAGGGGTCTCCGTGACAGGCCCCGCAGTCTCTCTCGGCGAAAGGGTCGTGCTCCAGGAAGTAGAGGAGTGACGGGTTGGCGGCGGCGTGAGGATCGTGGCATTCGGTGCATCGCGCCCTGGTGAGGGAATATTCCCCGTGGGCGGAGCGGACGGCTTTGCTCCGCAGGTCGTGGCAGCGGGAGCAGAGCCTGTCCTGCCTGTCCAGGAGGACGAGCTTGTTGTCCGGCCCGTGGTCGAGGTGGCAGGCGCTGCAGTTGCCCTGCCGGACAGGGAGGTGGACATAGGTGCGGGAGAAAGACTGGACATCGTCCTGGTGGCAGGAACGGCACCGACGGTTGATGCTCTTTTCCAGCTCCGTCGGCTCGGAAAAGGAAATCTCCTCTGCCGGCGCGGGGGGCGGCGGAGAAGAAGGCGGGGTGGGCGTCAGCCCGGGATCGGCGCCGCTCCGGTTGTAAGATTTCTTCCCGTGGCAGCTGACGCTGCACGTTCCGCCCTCGGGCAGGTTCTGGAACTCCAGCCTCAGACAGGGGACTCCGCCGCAGTCGAGAGAGGCGCGTATGAGCCTGGGATAGTTCGACGAGTGGACTTCGTGGCAGTTGCGGCAGGTGAGGCCGCGATCGGGCGCGACCTTTCCCGTCCTCCCTCGTCCCTCCACGTGAACCTGGTGGATGTTCCGGCTGCCGCTGCGAAAGTTTGTCGTCTCCTCGTCGCCGGACCCGGTGAATGTGTCCGCCTCGTGGCAGCCGAGACAGAGGCGGTAGTCTTCCTCGCCGGCCTGCGCCCAGCGCTCCCTGGTGTAGCGATCGACAAGAAGGGCGCGCTGCCGCGAACCGTGCGGGTCGTGGCATTCGAGGCACTCCCCCTCCACGACGGGGAGGTGGCCGTAGTTGCGGGAGAATTCCTCCCTCTCGTGGCACTCGAAACAGAGCTCTTTCACCTCCGCCTTATGCAGACGGCCGTCAAAACGGTGGCACTGATCGCACCTGCCGTAGGCGAGAGGCCGGTGGCGCCTGGTACGCAGGAGCGTCGTCAGGCTCGAGCGGTGCGGGTCGTGGCAGGAGAGGCAGGAGGCGCGGTCGCCGCTTATGTTCTTGTGGGCGCCGAGAAAGTCCTCCTCGTCGCGCTCGTGGCACTGGTCACACAGGGCGTTGCCCTTTTCGGCGAGCATCAGTTTCTCCTCGTCGCCGTGATCGAGGTGGCATTCGAGGCATTCCCCGTCCTCGAAGGGCGGGTGGATGCTCCGGTCTCCGTCCCCGATGTCGCTCAATTCGTGACATTCGTCGCAGGACTCCGCCGCCGCGGGAACCGCGGCGAGGCAGAGACCGAAAGCCATCAGGAGGCTCAGGATTCCGCGCGTTCGCATTCGTCGATTCCACTCTCTTTCATGGCAAGGGAAGGGAAGAAGACCCGGTAGGAAAAAAATGACATTAGCACAAAAGTGAGCCGGAAACAATGCCTTGCGGCGCGTTGAAGAGAGGATTGACAAGAGGGAGAGGAGGACACTACAATTCACATTCCATGGCGAACGAACTGCCCATAGCGAAAAAGCTCCGTGCCGATCTCGAGGAGATGGACAGGGAGTTCCGCATCGAGCTGCCCCGGCTGATACGGGAGGCGGCCGCCCAGGGGGACCTGAGCGACAATGCCGAGTACCAGGCCGCCAAGCAGCGGCAGGAGTTCGTCAAGGCCAGGATCGTTCACCTGAAGGAGAGGCTCTCCGCCCTCTCCATGATCAACATCACCAGCCTGCCCCGCGACCGGGTCGGCTTCGGGAGCGTCGTCACTCTGGAGGACCAGGAGAGCGGAGAGGAGAAGAAATTCCGCATCGTTCACCCGGAGGAGGTTGATCCGTCGCAGGGAAAAATTTCTCTTCGCTCACCCGTCGGCCAGGCCCTGGCGGGCAGGGAGGAAGGCGACGAGGTGACCATCCGGGCCCCGGGGGGGAGCAGGGAGTATACTGTGAGTTCCCTCATCACTCTTCACGACATAGAGGAGTGAGGGCGATACCTCCTCGTCTGCTGCGTCCTCCGTTCGGCCCCGGGCTTTTCCCCCTTCTTTTCCTCATCGCCGGCCTCTTTCTCCCGCCCCTCTCTCCGGCCATGGAGGCGGG